>JANOTW010000428.1:0-16525 GCA_031416575.1 Ferruginibacter sp. | reverse complement strand
CAGTTACGCAGCCCGCCGGCTGGGGAGGCAAATGCAACGAATTTAAAAGAGAAAACGAATATAGCAGGGCATTTGCGAATAAAACACCTAATCCTAAAATTGTATTATAAATTAACCCGGGTGAAGGGATTAAGCAATAGTTTTTCAAAGGCTGTTAAAACTATCATTTCCCAAATACTAAAAAACCCTGGAGTATATGCAATCCGTTATGGCAATGTACGTATTGCCTATACACCAACCTTTCCTTACGCTATCCATTTCGTTGTAGGGAAAAATTGATCTTCATCATCGCTATAATCTACGAAAGACGAAACGCTGATACAATTGTAAAAAGAATTCCTGGTGTTTAGCCGGGAACTTGATTATTATTAATTTGTTATTACCTGTGTTGTTTCCAATTCTCTTTCATCCAAATATGTACTTCGGGTTCTTCTGGTACCGTTCAGGTATCTACGTGCTTGCTGCCAAATCATAATATTCTCTTTCATGAAAGCCTGTATCTGCTCATCTCATGTGTTGCTCTTGCACAGCCATCCTGATTATTTCTATCTAAAAAATAGTTTGCAAACTGAACAAACGAAACCTCCTTGAAATATGCAGCTCTATCTCCTCCGCAATTAAAGCTTAATAGTAGCACATGGTTGAACGGAGCGTCGCCACTGAAGTTCAATCAGGGCCCTTCCGCCCGGTACCAAAAAAATCATAAATAACCATAAACTATCTACTGCAAACCTCAAACTAATTATATTTGCCCACTTATAACCAATTACTATATGACTTTTAAACGTATCAACAACATTACGGGATGGATGGTGTGCCTGATTGCCTGCACTGTTTATATTATGACAATGGAGGCTACCGGCAGTTTCTGGGACTGTGGTGAATTTGCTTCCAGCGCCTATAAATTACAGATTCCCCACCCGCCGGGAGCGCCGCTTTTTGTATTGATCGGCCGCCTTTTCATGGTTCCTTTTGATCCTCAACATGCGGCTACGGGTATCAACCTGATGAGCGCTTTATCAAGTGGCTTTACTATCCTGTTTTTGTTTTGGAGCATTACCCATTTCGCTAAAAAGTTAGTAAGAATTGGTAACGCAGAATTAAACGGTGAGCAAATATTTGCTGTAATGGCTGCGGGCGCCATTGGAGCGCTGGCCTATACTTTTTCAGATTCATTCTGGTATAGCGCCGTGGAAGGTGAAGTGTATGCATTATCATCGTTCTTCACCGCAATCGTATTTTGGGCAATGCTCAAATGGGAAGATTCGGTAACGGAAGAACAAAAGAAAGGCATTAACGGCCATTTCACCAGCGCCGACAGGTGGCTGATCCTGATCTTTTACCTGATGGGATTGTCTATTGGCGTGCATTTGCTCAACCTGCTTACCATTCCTGCAATGGTAATGATCTATTATTTTAAACGCTATAAAGTAACCAACTGGGGTATCGTATTCGCATTTTTAATTGGTTGTTTGCTGACTGGTTTTATACAGAAAGCGGTTATTCAATGGACCATTAAGGGCGCAGGTAATTTTGATATTTTCTTTGTCAATGATTTGGGAACGCCCTTCTTTAGTGGCTTCGCTTTTTTCTTTATCCTGATTGGTGTATTGATATTTTTCGGGCTGCGAATCGCTACAAAAAACAACTGGAATTTTCTGAGATTGGGATTGTGGAGTTTTGCATTTATGCTGCTGGGTTATTCTACCTATTTCACTACGCTGATACGCAGCAACGCGGATCCTGTGGTGGATATGTTTAATGTTGACAATCCTGTAAACCTGGTGGGCTACCTGGGCCGTGAACAATATGGTGACTGGCCAATTTTAAAGGGACAGGATTTTACCGCAACTCCCGCTGAACAAAATATCGTGGAAACTTACATCAAAGGAAAAGGCCAATACGTAAAGAACGGCCGTAAGATGGAAACAGTTTACGCTCCTGAAGACCAGCATTTTTTTCCACGCATGTGGGATCAAAGCAATGATCAGGGGCATGCAGATTATTATGCGAGTTTCGCAGGAATTGGCAAGGACCCTAAAACCGGCGAATGGCAGGGTACGCCCACAATGGCCGACAATATCAGCTTCTTTATGCAATATCAGCTTGGCTGGATGTACCTGCGGTATTTCATGTGGAATTTTGCGGGTAAACAGGATGATGTGCAAGGGGTAAATATGGGTAATGTGAGGGATGGTAACTGGAAGACCGGTATTTCATTTTGGGATAATGCCCGGTTGGGTGACCAAAAATATATGCCCGACAGCATGAAGCATAATAAAGCGAATAATAAACTATTCGCCCTGCCGCTTATACTCGGTTTATTGGGCATCTATTTCCATTTTAAAAAGAATAACAGGGATGCAGGAGTAGTTGGCTTATTATTTTTCTTTACCGGCATTGCTATCATTGTTTATTTAAACATGGCGGGTAACCAGCCACGTGAGCGTGACTATGCCTTTGTGGGTTCTTTCTATGTGTTTGCCCTATGGATCGGTTTGGGTGTACTTTTTGTAAAGGAATTATTTACCAGGTTCATGAGCAGCAAAATTGCTGGTTACGCCGCGGCAGGCCTGTGTGTATTAGCCGTACCGGTATTAATGGCCAGCCAGGAATGGGATGACCATGACCGTGGCAAAAAAGTATTGGCAAGGGACCTTGCAATTGATTATTTGGAAAGCTGTGCGCCGAACGCACTCGTGATCTCTTTTGGGGATAATGACACCTACCCGCTTTGGTATGCGCAGGAAGTGGAAGGCGTTCGCAGGGATATCAGAGTGGTCAATTCAAGTTTGCTGGGTACCGATTGGTATATCAACCAGCTTCGCTATAAATTAAATAAAAGCGACCCGATGGACCCTATCTGGAGCGCCGCTCAAATAGAGGGCGCTAAAAGAGATATTGTTTATTATGCGCCAAGGCCGGGAATAGACCCTAATCAATACATGGATCTTTATACCATGATGAAAGATTATGCAGGCAGTGATGAGCCGGGTAAAATAGAGCTTCGTAATGGTGATACGCTGAATGTATTTCCAACCAAAAAAGTATTTATCCCGGTAGATACCGCCCTGGTACGCAGCAACGGAACTGTAAATGCGGATGACACCGTGTTGACCGAAATGCGATTTGAAATTCCAAAGAATGCATTGTTTAAAAACGATGCGGCCATCTTAAACCTGATTGCCGCTAATAAGTGGAAGCGGCCTATCTATTTTACATCGGAATACCGTGAGCTTGGCTTTGCTCCATACCTGCGCCAGGATGGGCTTACCAACAGGCTGGTTCCGGTGGCTAACAGCCCTGTTAATAAAAGCTGGGTTTACGACAAAATGATGAACAAGTTTGTATTTGGCAATGCCAATGTACCGGGGGTTTATTTTGATGAAGAAAACCGGAGGCATCTAGGCAGTATTCGTTTGGCATACGCCCAGGCTGCGGCCAACCTGGCTGATAATGGCAAAAAAGAAGAAGCCAAAAAAATGTTGCAGAAATGTGATAAGGGTATGTTGGATGAAAACTTTAGTTATGGCATGGTGAGCCGGTTCCAGCAGCACAATTATATTTCTCTTCAGTTTTTAGAGGCTTGTTATAAAGCGGGTGATACTGTACTGGCGGATAAAGTTGGCAGGAGTGTGAAGAAAGACCTGGAACAGCAGATAAATTATTATGCAAACCTGGATGAAAGAAAGCAGGATCAGTTCAGAAGTGATAGTGAGCAGGCAACTAATTTCCTGCGGGGTATCCAGCAAATAGAAGGGATGTATAAAAATCCTTTACCAAAAGCTACGGAAATACCTGGTTCCATTAATAATGTGCCCGCCGCACCTGCAGCAAAGCAACCTGATAGCCCCAAAAAATAATTCTATCTGCAAAAGTGGGTGGTGAGCACACCGGTCACGATGGTAGATCATTACGAAATAAGAAAATCCTTCTGCCAAAAACAGGAGGATTTTCTTATTTAACAACCGAACTAATAGTTGAACTAAAATGTTTATTAAATTGCAGTAATGCTTTGCAAGGCAAAAAAAAATGAGTTGCAATTTTATTGTCCGGGCATAGGCGTTTCATGGCAGCTTCTTCGTTCGGATAAAAAAAACATACTTTTTTAACCCCTGAACTGAATCAGCCGGTTGATTTTATCAAGCACAAAAATTATAATTTGATGAAAGGCTACAACTTCTCCAAATACGATCCATCTCAAAATGCCAAAACACGTTTTGAACAATTACTGGATATTTTCATGCAATTGCTTACTTATACCAATGGTGATGTGGGTGAGGCCATGCAGTGGATGAATGAGTTGGATAAAGATTACAAGCTCACCCAGAATGAATATGGCATGGGCGATTTTTATGAGGACCTGAAAGACAAGGGGTACATTGATGAGAAAAAAGAAAATGGAGAAATAAAAATTACCCCTAAAACAGAGCAGGGTATCCGCAAAAAAAGCCTGGAAGAAATTTTCGGCAAACTTAAAAAGACCAAACAAGGCAACCACAATACGTTTAAACCAGGTGGTGGCGATGAGATCAATCCCGAGACAAGGCCATTTCAGTTTGGTGATACCCTGGAACAAATTGATTTCACTACTTCCATCCGAAATGCACAGATCAATCATGGCGTGGATAGTTTTCGTTTGCATGAAGATGATTTGGAGATAAGGGAAACCGATTATAAATCGCAGACCTCTACGGTATTGATGATTGATATCAGCCATTCCATGATATTGTATGGTGAAGACAGGATTACACCGGCTAAAAAAGTAGCCATGGCATTGAGCGAGCTGATACAAACCAAGTATCCAAAAGACACATTGGACATAGTAGTATTTGGTAATGATGCCTGGACGATTGAAGTAAAGGACCTTCCTTACCTGCAGGTTGGCCCCTATCATACCAATACGGTTGCCGGGCTGGAACTTGCGATGGACCTGCTGCGCAAAAGAAAGAACCCCAACAAACAGATATTCATGATAACCGATGGCAAACCTACCTGTTTAAAAGTAGGTAAACGGTATTATAAAAACAGCTTTGGTGTAGATAGAAAAATATTGAACCGTTGCATGAGCCTGGCTACCCAATGTAAAAAATTGAAAATTCCGATCACCACATTTATGATTGCCAGCGACCCGTACCTGCAAAAATTTGTTACCGAATTTACGGAAACCAATAACGGGAAGGCTTTCTTCGCATCGCTGGATAGATTGGGTGCGTTTATTTTTAAAGATTTTGAAAGTGGTAAGCGGAAGACGGTTTATTAATGTTTTGGGGAAAACAATAATGATTTTTTAACTTTAGTAAAATTTATAGTTATGTTAGTAGCTGAATTGCAAAAAAAAATAATAGAAAAAATAAGTGAAACCAATGATGCTGCTTTACTTGAAGATATTTACAACTTCATTGGTATAGATGAAGGCTTAGGCGCCTTCTATGATTTATCTGATACCCAACAGGCAGCAATCGAACAATCGCAACAACAAATTAAGGTAGGCAATTATTTCACCAATGAGCAGGTAGATAAAGAAACAGGTGAATGGCTAAAAAAATAATCTGGTCTGCCAATGAAAAAGCGGATAAAAAACTTTCCATTAAAATCATTTAGTCAGCATGAAAGAATTATTAATAAAAATACCGGAAGAATCAGCGGCTTTTGTAACTTCTTTGTTACAAAAACTGGGAGCAGAAGTAGAGGAAAAAATCTTACCTCCGGCTAAGAAAAAAAAGGCAGCGGTTTCGCCAACACTTTTATTTGGCAAATGGAAAAATATTGATCTGGATTCAACTGAATTAAGAAGAAAAACATGGGACCGAAGCCACAAATTTTAATAGACACGGATATCCTTATCAAAGTTTTCAGGGGAGATAACCAAAAGAAAAAAATTTTGGATAACAACAGCGGTAAACTTGCGGTTTCAATTATTACCTATTTTGAACTGCTAAGTGGCTTAAAAACCAAACAACGTATTATTGACCTTAATAAGCAAATGAAGGCATACGATGTAATCCATCTTTCAGAAGCCATTTCACAAAAGGCGTTTAAAATTTTTCAAAAATATATCGCAGTCTATAACATGGCGCCAGCCGATGCCCTGATTGCATCAACTGCAATTGAAAACGGGTTACAACTGCTGACGGATAACAACAAAGATTTTAATTTCATCAAAGAATTGCAATTGTTTGAACAAAACAAATAGTTATTCATTTTACAATACAATCATGACTGTAAATAATATCAACACACTTGGCGCATTAAAGAAAAGCGGCTACGTTTCTAAAAGTATCAAAGACGAGATCCGCGAAAACCTCATCAAAAAAATAAAGGCCAAAGAAAACGCTTTTCCCGGCATACTCGGCTACGAAGATTCGGTGATACCCGATACCGAACGGGCATTATTATCCCGCCATAATATTTTGTTTTTAGGCTTGCGTGGGCAGGCCAAAACAAGGATGGCAAGGCAGATGATCCAATTGCTGGATGAATACATTCCTGTAGTAGCAGGCAGTGAAATCAATGATGACCCACTGCACCCTATTTCAAGATATGCTATTGACCTGATTGAAAAATTTGGGGATGAAACCCCTGTCAACTGGCTACACCGCAGCCAGCGCTATGGCGAAAAACTGGCCACTCCTGATGTTAGTGTAGCCGACCTTATTGGTGATATTGATCCCATTAAGGCGGCGAATTTAAAATTGAGTTTTGCGGATGAAAGGGTTTTGCATTATGGCATCATCCCACGCAGCAACCGCAGCATTTTCGTCATCAACGAATTGCCCGATCTGCAGGCAAGGATACAGGTATCGTTATTCAACATTTTAGAAGAAGGTGATTTGCAGATACGTGGTTTTAAATTGCGTTTACCGTTAGACGTGATGTTTGTATTTACCGCTAACCCCGAGGATTATACCAACAGGGGAAGCATTGTAACCCCATTGAAAGACCGTATCGAAAGCCAGATACTGACGCACTATCCAAAATCAATTGAAACATCGCTTGCTATCACAGAACAGGAGTCCAATATTTACGATGAACAGTTGAACCGGGTAAATGTAAGCGGCCTGGTAAAACGCCTGATTGAACAGGTTTCTTTTGAAGCAAGGGGCAGTGAGCTTGTGGACAAGAAAAGCGGCGTAAGTGCAAGGCTTACCATCGCGGCTTATGAAAACGCGGTGAGTGCCGCGGAACGCAGGGCCATCATCAACGATGAGCAACTTACGCAGGTTTGGATCAGTGACCTGGTAGGCATCATTCCTTCCATTACCGGTAAAATAGAACTGGTGTATGAAGGTGAGCAGGAAGGCCCTTACCAGGTAGCATTTAATTTACTGGAGAAAGCTACCCGTACGATATTCAGCCAATACTTTCCAAACCCTGATACCCTGAAAAAGAAAAGAACCAAGGAAGCCTCCGTTGATGATAATCCTTATAAATCCATTACACGCTGGTTCGACGGTGGTAATCACCTGGATGTATTTTTTGAAACAAAGGATGCAGACAAAGTACAACTATTGTACAAAGTGGATGGATTGCATGCAGTAGTAAAAAAATATTATAAAGCAGCCAATGAAAAAGAAAATGCCTTGTTGATGGAATTTGTATTGCATGGCCTGGCAGCTTACTCACTTATCAGCAAAAAAGTATTGGATGGCAAGATTGAGTTTAAAGACCTAATGGGTAGTATGCTCAATATGGGCGCACAGTCTTTAACGGAAGAAGATTTTAATGACAGTGATTTTAATTAGCAATATTTATTCCAAAGGTTGCCAACTTTCTAAAGGTTGGCAACCTTATTGTTCTTTCAGAATTGTGTGGTTACAGACATTTGTTTTTCATGGCATCATCGTTGTGTCACTCACTTGTACTACATACCATTGGGGATCTTTTCACACGTTAAAATAGAGAAACACCAGGTCGTTATATTGCCTTTCCCTTACTGCAGTGTATTAATCAGTTTTTACCAACTATAAATATTGTATTTATTATTGTTTCACCTTTCATAAAGTTTACACCTTTTTAAAAAGGTGTAAACTTTATGAAAGGATGTAGCGATCATACCTAAATAATATTAACCTCTCTTTCAAGTACTACTCCAAATTTTTCACGCACACTCTTTATTATCTCTTCACTTAAAGAATAAATTTCTTCTCCATTCGCATTGCCAAAATTTACCAACACCAATGCCTGCTTCGCATGGCAGCCAGCATCGCCTTTGCGATACCCCTTCCAGCCGCATTGTTCAATTAACCAACCTGCAGCCAATTTAATATTGCCATTAGGCAGTTTATACCCAACTACTTTAGGAAAATTATTTTTTAGCATTTCAAAGCTGTCTTTTTCTATTTCAGGATTTTTAAAAAAACTACCGGCATTACCAATTACAGCAGGGTCGGGGAGTTTGCCGCGGCGTATATTGATCACTGCCTGTGAGATGGCTTGTATGCTTAATCCCTTTACACCCATTGCCTGCAACTCCTGTTCAATAGCGCCATAAGATGTGTTGAACACAGGTTGTTTATTAAGCCGGAAAGTAACACTCGTAATGGCAAATTCATTTTTAATTTTTCGCTTGAAAACACTTTCCCTATAACCAAATTCACAATCATTTAAATTGAATGGCACCATTCTTTTCTCTTTCAGGTGAAAGGCTTCCAGTTCAAAAAATACATCTTTTATCTCTACCCCATAAGCGCCAATATTCTGCATGGGTGATGCACCTGTATTGCCTGGTATCAGCGAAAGGTTCTCCATACCGGCCCAGTTATTATTAATACAATGAACAACCAACTGGTGCCAGTTAACACCTGCCCCGGCTTTAACATAAACATACTCCTCATCCTCCTTTATTTTTTCAATACCTAAAATATCATTTTTTAAAACCAGCCCATCAAAGTTTTTGGTAAATAAGATATTGCTGCCACCGCCGAGAATTAAGGTTGAAGGTTGAAGGTTGAAGGTTGATGGTTGATGGCTGGTCGTTGATAGTTGTTTAATACAGAGGCATGCTGCTAATTCATCAACTGTGGTAAAGCTGGCAAAATATCGGGCAAACACATCAATGCCAAACGTGTTATGCTTTTTGAGAGAAAAATTTTCTTCGATCATAAAGCTAATGTGAAAATGTGAAAATGTGAAAATTACCCACACGACACATTCATTAAAAGATAGTAGTTAAATTAAATTCCAATATTTATTTAGCCGTTCCAGGATTAGTTAATCCATATTTGATTATTAACAACGATGGGCTTCACCCATCGCTATGATATTTCGCCCTTTCAGGGCTTGGTGTATATTGCATTGTTAACATAGTGCGTTGCCCTACGCTATAATATTGCGCCCTTTCCAGGGCTAATATATCTTTCATCATTCACGCTAAACTTCCAAAAATTTACACAATCAACACATTTAATAAAAGCTGTTGGTTTATAGAAAGCTATGCATTTCATTTTCACATTTTCACATTAGCTCCAAAATTAGCACATTAGCTAATTAATTCGCATCCACATCCGCAATCATTCCCACACTCTTAAACTGCTTTTCCGCCTGTATCAAATTAAACTGGTTTTTAATCACCTGTTTGTATTGTTGTATTTGTTTCATATCCAACGGTAGCTTAATCAATAACTCCATCAGGTATTGATTACGGACCCTTGCTACCAGCGGCGCTGCGGGGCCTACTACGAAATTGTTCAGGTCTCTTTTTAAGGCAAGTCCCAATTTATGGGCCGCCTCATCCACTATTTCTTTTACCTTATGCTTCAAAGTAATTTCAATAATCCTGCTGAAGGGTGGATAAAAAAACTGCCGTCGATTTTCTATTTCAAAGGCATACATTTTTTTATAATCATGCTGCTCCACAAATTTTAATATGGGATGATTTACCTGCGTGGCCTGTATCAAAACTTTGCCTTGTTCATCCTTTCTTCCGGCCCTGCCACTCACCTGCTCCATCAGTTGAAAGGCCCTTTCATTTACCCTGAAATCAGCGAAACTCAATAACCCATCCGCATCCAGAATACCTACCAGGCTTACCTTTTCAAAATCAAGACCCTTCACTACCATTTGCGTACCCACTAAAACGTCTATACGCTGCTGCTCGAATAATTTTATCAGATTATCATGCGCCGATTTTCCCCTTACCGAATCCACATCCATTCTCGCTACTTTCAGTTTTGGAAACTCCTGTTCAATCATCTCCTCTATCTTTTCAGTGCCAAAATTCTTCTCCATCCAGTTAACAGTACCGCAAGCCGGGCATTCCGTTATTTTAGGATAGGTGGTACCGCAGTAATGACAATGAAGTTTATTGGAATATTTATGCAGCGTTAAGGTAACATCGCAGTTTTTACATTGTGGCAGGTAACCACAGGTGCCACATATCAAGTAAGGCGAATACCCCCGCCTGTTTTGAAAAAGAATTACCTGCCTTCCATTTTCAACCGTTTTTTGGATGGCCTCTTTTAATTGTGGTGAGAGCATCACTTTGCCTTTCTGCACTACTTTCCGGGTATCAATTATTTCTATGGTGGGCAAATGTATTCCTCCAAACCGCTCGTTCAATTCTACCAAAGCGTATTTTCCTTTTTGCGCATTAAAATAAGTTTCAATGGAAGGTGTAGCGCTACCCATTAAAACTTTCGCATTAAACAGGGAAGCATAAAATACGGCAGCATCCCGTGCATTGTACCTGGGGGCGGGATCCTGCTGTTTAAAGGACGGATCATGCTCTTCGTCCACCACTATCAACCCCAGGTCTTTAAATGGCAGGAACAAGGCGCTACGGGCTCCCAGCACTATCCTGGTTTCACCTGTTTTAATTTTATTCCACAACTCTACCCTTTCGTTGTTATTAAATTTTGAATGATAGATTGCTATATTTCCACCAAAATGTAATTGCAGCCGGCGTATCATTTGTGCAGTAAGCGCTATCTCAGGCAAAAGGTATAGAACCTGTTTACCTTGTTGGTAATATTCTTCAATCAGTTTAATATACAATTGTGTTTTGCCACTGCTGGTTACGCCATGCAACAAACAAACATTTCTATTGGTGAAATTTTCTCTTACCTGTTGTAACGCTGCAATCTGTGTATTACTCAATTCAAAGTTAAGCTCCATGGCTTTGGGCATTGTCTTAATCCTGTCAATACTTCTCTTTTCAATCCGTAAAATTTGTTTGTCGGCGAGGCCCTTTAACTGTGCGACAGAAGCACCGGATTTCTTTAATAGTGCCGGCTGGGTTACATCGCCTTCAGTTTTCGCCAAATGTAAATAACTCAATAATAATTCCATCTGCCTGGGCGCCTTAGTCCAGTTATTCAGCAATTCACCTAATCCCTTTTCATTGTCATACATTGGATTCAATAAAATAAAATTTTCCATTTTACTTTTGTAACGCTCACTCAAAACCTCCCAAACAATACAAACTTTTTTATCAATCAGTTTTTTTATTACGGGATACACGTGGGTTACATCCAATACCTGCTGCACTTCGGTTAAACTTAATTGCTTTTTGATCAATAACGCTTCCGCTACCACATATTCATCATTATCAAGGCTGGTAAAATCATCGCCATATTCTTCGTTGAATAATAAAATGGTTTCACCGCTTAATTTAAAATGCGCAGGCAATGCCGCTGCCATTACTTCCCCTTCACTGCACATATAATATTCACTCATCCATTGCCATAGTTTCAATTGCTCCGGAAACAGCAGCGGCTCATCATCCAGTATATTTAAAATATCTTTTGTTTGATAGGGCGGAGCTTCGGTGGTGATTGATTTTACAATGCCGGCATATCTTTTATTTTTCCCCAACATTACTTCTACCCTGCAGCCCGGTTTTATTTTACTAACAAAAATTTCGGGTACGGAATAGGTATAGGTTTTGGGCAATGCCAGGGGGAGGATTACCGTGGCGTAAGGCCCAACCCCGCCCCCGGCCCCTAAAGGGGAGGCCTTCGTACAATCCGCGTCTTTTGCATTCTCTGATGGATTGTTGAAAAGGGGTATTTGATTTTGATCATTCATTCAATATTTTTTCTTCTGTATTTTTCCATATACTAAATACGCTATACTACCCAGCTTACTTTATAAGCTATTAATTTTTCTTCCATCAACTTATAAACTTTTTCTTTAAGCTTCGTTACATCTTTTCCGGTTAATCCATCTACACTTATTTCTTGCAGATATACAGCCCTTGACCTGCCTGGTGTTAATGTAAATACACTTTTGTAATTCAACCGCTCGTAGCTATCTAAAAATAAAATTGGTTTTATGGGTGTTTGAGTTTCAATCGCAATTTTAAATGCTCCGTCATAAAAATCTTTTAATGGATTTGCTGTCATGTTGAATGTTCCCTCCGGTGCAATTACTACGGATATACCTTTACGAATAACCGCTTTTAATTTTTGTACACTCCTGGCTCTTTTTTCAGCGCTGCTTCTGTCAACCATAACCACCGCATTTCTATAAAAAAAACCAAACACGGGAATTTTCGTCATTTCCGACTTTCCTAATATTCTGAAATGTTGCTTTCGGATCGCCTTCATAATAATAGGAATATCCATGTAGGAAATATGGTTAAAAACAAAAACATATTGCTTTTGGCTGTCATGTGGCACTTCAAAAATGTTCCAGTGGCGGATGCCCCAAAATATCATTATCGCATCGGCCCACAACTGGCAAATGTTATAAATAATATTGCCTCCCCTGATCTTTCCAAAAAAAGAAGCGATGATCACAAACGGGAACAGCAGCAGCATTATGATCATAAAAAGCACGAAACCGTATATTGAAAAAATCGCCCGAACTGGAAAAAATAAATATTTCATAATGAAAAGCGAATATAATACCTTTCTCACTTAGGCGCATATTGATCGGGTTTTCCCCAAATTATAAGGTATATCCGTACCGAAAAGCGCCTATAAAATGGTTATAATGGATGCTTTCTAAAAAATGCTTCTTATAATTTATTCAATTTAATCTGAATTCCCTTACCTTTGCCGTCCTAAATTTTGGTTATATGTTAGCAGTAGTAAAAATAGCAGGTCAACAGTTTAAAGTAAAGGCAGGCGATAGCTTGTACGTACCGCATATTGAAGGTAAGAGTGGTGATAAAGTCGAGTTTTCAGAAGTTCTGATGACGGATAACGATGGTACACTTGCCATTGGTACAGATGTAAAAGCAGTCGTAAAAGCTGAAATTTTAGCTGATCTTATACAAGGTGATAAAGTGATCGCCTTTAAAATGAAAAGAAGAAAAGGCTTCCGTAAAAAACACGGGCACCGTACGCACTATACAAAAATACAAGTGACTGAAATCGCTTAATAAAAGTTGACGTTTTTTTGTTGAAAGTTGAAAATTAAAAATTGATCAGCCTAAATAAAAATTATCAACTCATAATTCGAATTCCGAATCAAAATAAATAATTTAAGATGGCACATAAAAAAGGCGAAGGCTCGGTTAAGAATGGCCGCGATTCGCAAAGCAAAAGATTAGGTGTAAAAATTTATGGCGGGCAACCAGCCATTGCTGGAAATATAATTGTTCGTCAACGCGGCACTGTTTATCATCCGGGAAAAAATGTTGGCCTTGGAAAAGACTTTACCATTTTCGCTTTGACAGATGGTATTGTAACGTTTAAAAAAGGAAGAGGCGATAAGAGTTATATTTCTGTAAATGCTATTGAAGCAATCGCTTAAATATTAAAGTTTTTTTTGGCGTGTAAAAAAATATTTTTACTTTTAAGTATTATTTACTAACCAATTAAATTTTAAAGAACATGGCAACTGCAAAAAAAGCTGCAAAAAAAGCGGCACCAGCTAAGAAGGCTGCTCCTGCAAAGAAAGCTGCACCAGCAAAAAAAGCTGCTCCTGCAAAGAAAGCTGCTCCAGTTAAAAAAGCTGCTCCTGCAAAAAAAGCTGCTCCTGCAAAGAAAGCTGCTCCTGCAAAAAAAGCTGCTCCAAAAAAGAAGTAGGCTTTGCTTTTTTGAAAGCGAAACTAATACGAAAGTCCTGGCCCGCGCCGGGACTTTTTATTTATGGGGTTTCCTGAATCCGTTTTTAACACATTAAGCGTGGAAGCGCTTCAATTGTTTACACCTCTTATCAAATAACAAAAATATTTTTAAAAAATCACTTTACATTTGAGTATGGATAATTACCAGATAGCAGGCTCCTTCTCACTCTTAGCGAAATTGACGGACATACACAATGAGAATAGCTTTAAAGCCAAGTCGTATGCGGCGGCGGCATTTAATATAGAAAAGCTGCCGGTGCAGTTGAGCGAAACACCAACTGAAAAATTATTTGGCATAAAAGGTATCGGGGAATCTACCGGGAAAAAAGTGATTGAATTATTAACCACCGGCTCATTGAAAATATTAAATGAGCTGATTGAAAAAACACCTCCTGGTGTAATGGAAATGCTAAACATAAAAGGCATTGGCCCAAAAAAAATCGCTACCATTTGGAAAGAAATGGAAATAGAAAGTATCGGTGAATTATTATATGCCTGCAAAGAAAACCGGTTAAAATTATACAAAGGGTTCGGAGAAAAAACACAACAAAACGTAATTGAAACAATTGAATTTTATTTAAAGAGCAAGGGAAGTTTTCTCTTTTCACAGATAGAAAAGATGAATGAAGGCATAAAAAGTTTTTTTATAAAATTATTTTCAGAAAATAAATTCGCATTTACCGGAGCATATAAAAGACAACTTGAAATTATTAACGAACTCGAAATAGTAATTGATGATACCATCCAAAACATAGAAAATAAATTAACCGCTGTAGAAGATTTTGAGCTGATAGAAAAGAATGAAACTAATATTCTTTACAGGGCATCTTCGGGGTTAAGATTTCGTTTATACAGTTGTGATAGTAAGCCAATGATGGAACTGGTTTTTATGAAAGGGTGCTCCCTGGAATTTGAAACATCCTTTACCCGGCAATTTCCCCAAATTGATTATGCAGCTTGTAACAATGAAGAAGATATTTTTAAGAAGGCGGGGTTACATTTTATACCAGCTTGCCAAAGAGAAACGATCGAAGTAATTGAAAGGGTAAAACTATATGCTTTACCACCTTTGGTAAATGTGACTGACATCAAAGGCGTTATACATAGCCATAGCAACTGGAGTGATGGCAGCAGCACCATAGAAGAGATGGCTATGAAGGCTATTGCAAAGGGATTTGAATACCTGGTGATCAGTGATCATAGTAAGAGCGCTTTTTACGCTAAAGGGCTGGAAGTGGAACGGATAAAAGAACAGCATGCCTATATTGATGAGTTAAATATTCAACTTGCGCCATTTAAAATATTTAAAAGTATTGAGAGCGATATTTTAAATGATGGCAACCTGGATTACACCAATAACATACTTTCCACATTCGACCTGGTGATTGCTTCCATACATTCCAATTTGAAAATGAATGAAGAAAAGGCGATGATGCGATTAATGAATGCCATTGAAAACCCCTACACCACCATTTTGGGCCATATGACAGGCAGATTGCTCCTAAGCCGTAAGGGTTACCCAATTAATCATAAAAGAATTATTGATGCCTGTGCCGCTAACCAGGTGGTAATAGAATTAAACGCCCACCCAAACCGCTTAGACATTGATTGGCGGCATTTAGACTATGCACTTGAGAAAAACGTATTGATCTCTATTGATCCGGATGCTCATTCGCCTGAAGGGTTTGATGATATAAAGTATGGGGTATCGGTTGCACAAAAAGCAATGCTTGTAAAAGAAAGGAACCTTAGTAGTTTTGGATTGAAGGAGCTGGAAGCCTATTTATTAAACAGGAAGCAGTTGAAAAACATTTAAGCTTGAATAGCAATGGGCAATGAGCAATGGACAATCAATTTTGCTTAATCATAATAGTTTTTTTTGCACAAGCATTTGATTTTCATGGCAGCATCGTTGTGTCACTCCCTTGTACCGCATACCAATGTGGAACTTTAATTGTGTAGCAGGGGGCATGTTTTTCTTTCCAATAAATCTTTAATGCAGCATAATATATGTCGCCCTTTCAGGGCTTAGGTTGCTTACATTGTTAACATAGGGCGTTGCCCTATGCTATGATTTTATCGCCCTTTCAGGGCTTGTTTAAATTTCTTGTTCGATATTTTAAATGTCATGTGTTGGTATATGATAATACAATTTAAGTCACTCTTTTTTTCACCATCAATTTAAAGGGTGCATCCCAAATTGTCGCTACAGTTATCAGGAACGTGGCCGGTGGGACACCGACCACTCGGCGGGCTACCCCTGGCTGGTGTCCCACCAGCCAGCGACAATTTGGGATGCACCCAAATCAGACTCTTCAAATCAGACATCAGGCATAAAAATCCGACATCCCAAAATCAGGCATCAGGCATATTCGACATGTGTTTGTAATTCCAGTAAATCCCCCTACCTTTGCGGCGCTAAAAAGTTCAGCAAATAAAGAAGTTTTGGTTGTAGCTGCAATTTATTTAGCATACCATGAGAGTAAAATAATCATATCAAAGCAGCCC
>JANOTW010000427.1:0-4124 GCA_031416575.1 Ferruginibacter sp. | reverse complement strand
GTCAAAGGCTCAATGGCCTTTAAAAAACAAGCCCATCCTTTCTCCCACAACTCAAGCAGTTGTTGTTTATTGTAAGTATGAATTTCAAATTCATCATCCCGCTGCCGCCATTCTTTTTCGCCGTCCTCCTTTAAAAAATTTGTCCAGCGGCTGAGCATATTACCCGCCACATGCTGAATGATGATAGCAATGCTGTTTGATGCTGAATTCGGCTGATAATGAAAATCCGCATCACTTAACTGCTCAAAAGTTTTATCGCCGAGATCTTTGTAATATTTCAACCGGCGGATAACAGTGTTCAAAAATTCTTTCCCAATTGTACTCATAATTCTTTTTTTTGACTCAGGACTTCTGACTAACGACTCCCGACTAATTACCATCCTTCTGCCGAATCATCACCCCGTTTATCTGCCACCGCCTCAAATCTTCCGTCGGGTAACACTTTTATCACTTCCGTTCTTCCGATACCGCTTCTTTCCCGCATCATATATCCCATTTTTTGCAGGGCATCCTTTACTATCTGCGGAAAACCTTTTTCTATTTCCAGTGTATCCGGCAGCCACTGGTGATGAAATTTGGGTTGATACACGGCATCTTCCGTACTCATACTAAATTCAATAATATTTACTAATGTCTGAAAAACGGAAGTAGGGATAGTAGTGCCACCAGGAGTACCAACAATAATATAGGGCTTGTTATCTTTTAAAACAATGGTCGGTGTCATCGAACTGAGCATACGTTTGCCGGGAACAATTGCATTCGCATCACCACCTATTGCTCCATACATATTTGGCATACCGGGTTTAATACTGAAGTCATCCATTTCATCATTCAGAAAAAAACCGGCCCCGCCCACTACAGTCTTGCTGCCATAAGAATTATTAAGCGTAGTAGTGACAGCAACCGCATTTCCTTCTTTATCAATTACATTGAGGTGAGTTGTTTCTTCACTTTCAGTTTTTAATATAACACCGGGTTTAATTTCACTGCCGGGTGTAGCTTTTGCCGGGTTATAGCTTTTCATTTTTTCCCGTAGATAAACTTCATCGGTCAATTTGGCAACGGGTACTTTATAATAATCCGCATCACCCATATATTCACCCCGGTCGGCAAAAGCTCTTTTTTCTACCTCTGTCATCAATTGCACTGCGGCTGTGGAATGAAAACCCATCGCCGCAATATTTTTGTCTTCAATCATCTTCATCATCTGGTGGAGCAATACACCACCGCTGCTTGGCATGGGCATACTCACTATTTTATATCCTTTGTAAGTAAAGGAATGAGGTACCCTTGTTTTGGCCGTATAGCTTTTTAAATCTTCATAAGAAATTATTCCGCTTCCTCTTTTCATTTCTTCTACGATCAATTTTGCCGTTTCTCCTTCATAAAAACCAGCAGCACCTTTGTCCCGGATTCTTTTTAATGTATTTGCCAGGTCCCTTTGAATCAATGTATCACCTGTTTGCCAATTAACAGCTTTTACAAATACCGGCATAACAGTGTTGAATTTTATTAATTCATCCCGCAAACCATTTAATGCCCTCGCTTCTCTTTCACTGATGGTAAATCCTTTTTCTGCAAGGTCAATAGCCGGTTGTATCAATGTTGAAAAAGGAAGTGTTGCATATTTGTGAGAAGCAAACAAACCTGCCACGGTTCCCGGTACTGCACTGGCCAGATGACCCTCCTGGCTTTTGTCCGTCCTTGCAGTTCCGTCTGCATCTATATACATATCCCGGTGAGCTTTGCCGGGTGCCATCTCCCGGAAGTCAATTGAAATTTGTTCCCCGTTACTCAGCCTTGCTACTAAAAAACCGCCACCACCCAGGTTACCGGCATTGGGATAAACAACTGCCAGTGCCAACTGCGTAGCAATAGCAGCATCAACAGCATTGCCACCCATTTTCAACATTTCAACACCCACTTTGCTTGCCAGCGGATGTGCAGAAACAACAGCACCATTTTCAGCTATTACTTTTTTCTGAATAGTATATTCAAAAGGATCAATAGTGATTCGATGGGTTGTATTCTTTTTAGCAGAATTGCATGACAATAGAATGACAGTATAGACAAATGCAATAATTGTATTTTTCATTAGTGATTGTTTGTGTCAGGCACCAAGGTAACTAAATTGGATAAACTCATTTGCGTGGCGTAGTGTAAACCCTTATATTTATAAGTCACTTGAACCTTCCCACTTTTTCTGTTGCCCTGATTTTTTTAATCATCAAAATTACTACTATGCTTATTAAACACTTTTCCTGGTCCCGTTTTTTAATTCTGTTCATAGCTTTTATTTTTTCTTCGTTTTACGCAGTGGCCCAAAACGTAACACTGAAAGGAAATGTAAAAGATGCTAACGGTCAGCCTGTAGCAGGCGCATCTGTTTTGCTGGATGGCACAAAAAAAGGAACTACGACTGATGCAGAGGGCAACTATAAATTAGTAGTGGCCCAGTCACCGGTGGGTACACATCATACACTGCTTATTAGTTATGTAGGTATGCAAACGCAGCGAAATGAAATTACTGTGTCTTCCGGAGATGTTATCGTTAATGATTTTCAAATGACGAGCATCGGGGAACTGGCTATGGTAACGGTGGGCTCCCGTTCCAGCACAGTAAGAATCCGAACACAGACCCCCGTGCCGGTGGATGTGATTCAAATATCTCAGGTGGTGAATGATATCGGGCAAGTAGAGCTTAGCCAGATATTAAACTTTATTGCTCCTTCTTTTCAATCGGCCCGTCAAACTATTTCCGATGGCACTGACCATGTGGATCCTGCGCAACTGAGAGGGTTGGGTACCGACCAGGTATTGGTTTTGATAAATGGCAAACGTCGTCACCAGTCGGCACTCGTCAATGTTAATGGTACAGTAAACCGTGGTTCTGTGGGTACAGACATGAGTGCCATTCCTGCTACAGCTATTGAACGGATAGAAATATTGCGGGATGGAGCGGCTGCACAGTATGGTTCAGATGCTATTGCCGGAGTAATTAATATTGTTTTGAAAAAAAGAACGGGAGTACTGGAAGCAGGAGTAAGCTATGGAAAGTACATAACCTCTTATGAAAAAAACTATGCTTTATATAAAATAACCAATAAAACGGATGACCCATCTGTAAAAGCAAGGGATGGCGGAAACCTCCAGGCTTCTGTAGGATACGGATTTAAAATAAATAAAGGTCACCTGAACCTGACAGGGGAATATATCAAAAGTTACGCAACCAACAGGACAGTAACTTTTAACGGCAGAGTTTATCCTAATGTAAATGGAGTGGACAGGGATGATTCTATTATGGCTGCAAGAGGGCAGACGAGAAATACCTTTGATATGTATGTCGGCAACTCTGAAATGAAGGGAGGAAACATTTTTTATAATTTTACTTATCCCCTGGGTGAAAAGTCAGAAATTTATTCGTTTGGCGGGTATGGTAAAAAGGATGGAAGAGCTGCTGGTTTTTATCGCTATCCAAATGGCATCCCCGGTAATGCAAAAATATATGCCCCACAAGTTTTTGCTAATCCCAATGGTTTTTTACCCTTCATAAATTCAGATCTTAATGATGTTTCCACTTCGCTGGGTATTCGTACAAAATTTAACCAATGGAATGCAGACTTCAGTTATACCTATGGCATGAGTAAGTTTGATTTTACCATTGACAATTCAGTTAATTACTCACAGTTTTTTATTGCCGGAAACAAGCAGACCTCCTTTGATGCAGGGGGGTTGAAATTTGGACAAAATACTTTCAATGACAAATCCTTGGTGCTTGGAATGGTCGAAGTGTTGTCGTACAAGGACGCAAGCGGAACGGCAAAGACACGCGCAGGCCGAGTTCGACTAGACGTTGTCGATCACGCCGACGAGGAGACAATCCGGATTTTTCTCGATAACAATCTCACGCCCGGCTCAAAGATTCAAACAGACGGATGGCGAGGTTATGCTGAAACAGCCCTGTTGGATTACCGACATATCGTCAAAGTCCAGGATTCTCCTCAGAGCGCAAGCCGTTTGGCGCCACACATCCACAGGGTCTTTTCGAACCTGAAAACCTGGCTCCAGGGAACCCATCACGGGGTTGAGCCAAAATATCTGCAAGCCTACCTGGACGAATTCGT
>JANOTW010000426.1:0-8805 GCA_031416575.1 Ferruginibacter sp. | reverse complement strand
AGGGGCCGGGGGCAAAACAGGGTCTTCAAATTATGCCTCCTTTTAGAAAAAAGTTCGCCCTTTATAAATAATTGACCTGTAAATTTTATACTCGTTGTAATGAGCGAAACATCAGCCCCGGTTTATTTGGGTACTCTTGTACTTAATACCATTGGGCAACTATAATTACGTTTTAAATTAATTCATGAGCGTACTTTTTTTGGTTATTGTGCAAAATAAATATCATTAATTTATCCCTTGCGCAGTATAATAAATTTACATTATTTTACTCTCCTAAACCCCTCCTTTGGAGGGGCTGGGGGAGGCTGCATTTATTATTTCTTCCGCATGCTGCTTGCTCTTTGGCTTTAGAAATATTTTCCTGATAATACCTTTTTCATCAATTAAAAAAGTAGTGCGGTGCAGCCCCATATAGGTCCGGCCATATAGTTGCTTCCCGCCCCATACGCCGTATTTATCAATGATGCTATGATCCGGGTCTGCTATTAAGGTAAAAGGAAGTTCATACTTAGCTTCAAACTTTTTGTGTTTGCCCACTTCATCCGGGCTTATCCCTAATACGGTGAACCCATTTTTCTTTAACAGTCCAAAATTATCACGCAGGTTGCAGGCCTGCACAGTACAGGTGGGTGTATCATCCTGCGGATAAAAGTACAGTACGATTTTTTCCCCTTTGTAATCTGATAAAGAAACCGGCTTCCCATTTTGATCCTTTCCTTTAAATGCGGGTGCCTTTTGACCTTCAGTTAATGTTGTCATTGTTTTTTTTTGTTAGTGTTATAGTATTAGCAAAGTGGCGGTTTAATTCGTGAATGGTAAATGGAGATAATTGCTCATTGCCCATTGCCTATCCCTACCTGGTGAAATGATAAGTCCGTTCCGACCTGTTCCCCACACAATCTTCCACACTTATTTTTAATTCATGTACGCCCGCCGGGCAATTTTCATCAAACTTATAAATAAATGCGCTGCCTTTATCGTTGGTAAAGCGGATCCATCTTCCATCCAGGTAAGCCGTAAAATTTTCCAATTCTTTTGTGTTGTCCTTTATTACAAATGCAATGCGGTTTAGTTTGGCGGCATTCATCCCTTCCCTGATCCCAATGGGTATAATAGAAGGGGGAATGGTATCCACCAATAATTGAAAATTACCAAAAGCCCTGAAACTTGCCTGGTACCAATCATTTTCATTTCCAAAGGTTATAGGGAAGGCTTTTGCATATTCATTTTTATCACTCCAGAAACGATGCATCACCATTTTATCAGGATGAGGCATACCGGGGTTTTTTATTTTAACGGGAAACATGCCATGCACCGGCACATTGCCATTATGCAATTGATAAATAGTGTATCCCTGGTAAGGAATTATTTCATTGTATCCAAACAGGATAGAATCATATAAAGAATTTTCGGGCAGATAAAAACTGATTTTGCCATTTTCAAAAACATTTACAAAACCCGGATGAAACGCTCTTTGCTGATAAACCGCGGCTGAACCAGCCAGGTTCTTTGCTTGTTTTACCGCACCCTTTCGCACAGCAAATTGTAAAACCGATTTATTGCCAACAGCATCTTTCACTTCAATTTTTAGCTGATGTACGCTATCGTCTTCTATATTAATAACCCCATCTCCGCTCACATCTTTGTAAACGCCCAGCGGATAGCCCGGCAGGCGGCTAAGGTGCTGCACATACGATCCGCCATTACCGCGTAATTTGTAATCAATATGCGCATTCAGGTACCTTGTTTCATCATACCCGATGTTGTCTAACTGAAAGCCGGTTACCGGCTCTTCATTTTCATATAGCGCTGCCTGATAAATGCCGTTTTTATTGGTTGAACCTGAATACCTGTCATAAGCCGTTATAGCAAAACTTACTTTATCCGTATTGGCTAAAAGCAAGCGGGGGCTGGTAGTGTATGCCCCGTTTACTTTTTTAAGCGGATAAAACCGGGGTGTTTGTTCGTAGGTACTGATGCTCCTGTCATACACGGCTAAACGCAAAATATCCGGTGCGATATTATCCGCTACAGGGAATCCGAATAAGAGTGGGTTTAAAACCTTATCTGTTTTAGTATCCCTTATTTCAAAATGTAAATGCGGCCCCTGTGATCCGCCGGTATTTCCACTATACGCTATAAACTGGCCCTTTCTTACTGGAAATAATCCGGCGGGCAGGTCTAAAAAAACTTTCCAGCTTTGTAATTTGTATTGTTGTTCTGTGATGTATTTTTCCAATGCGGGATAAAAATCATTCAGATGTGCGTATAATGTAGTTAATCCATTGGGATGATTGATGTAAATACATCTGCCAAAACCAATGGGTTCAATTTTCACTTTAGCGATATAGCCATCCGCAGCGGCCAGTACGGGCCTGTTTTCTTTTTGATCCGTTTTGCAATCCAGGCCCATGTGGAAATGATTGGGCCTTAATTCCCCAAAATTAGCGGCCAGTGCCTTTTTTGCGTCAACAGGCCAGATGAAATATCCTTTGGGGTAATTTTTTGCGGGAAATATCTGTGCGAATGAAATTGTATTTAACAATATGAATACCAACGCTGCATTTATTCTTATGATCATGTTATACATTGAAAAGGGCAAATTTAATTGTTATAAATATTAATAATTACAGATTAATTTATATCAAACGATAAAAACCGGGGGCATTTCAATTTTCGCTTTATAAGGGTGCAACAAAATGTTGCCATGAAAATATATATACTGCACAACGGGTAAATCAGTGAAATTTTGTTTTGTTCAATAAAAAAAATAAAACAGGCTACCCCCATCCCCAAAAGGGGTAAAAATTGTTAATTTAAAACGTAATTAAAGTTCCCCAATGATAATACGTACAAGAGGGCGATGCAACGATGATGACCATTGCTTCCCTGCCTGGACAAAAAAATCTTATTCCCGTTTTTATCCGTTGGGCAGTATAAGTACAAGGCAGTTGCGATAAATTGGAATTACCATAACACAACGAATCTGCCATGAAAATATGTAAGTAGAAGGGCACAACCCTGCCTGACTGTGTAAAGCAGACAGGGATGATGCCATGAAAAACTTCTGCCGGTCAACAAATAAATTGCGAAAAATTGGAATGCCCCATAAAATTACAACCTTCTTAAAGTTGCTCTTTTTTATATACTTTTGCACGCCAATAAATCAGCACATCATATTATGCCAAAAGACAATTCCATAAAAACAGTATTAATCATAGGTTCGGGCCCCATTATTATAGGACAGGCCTGCGAATTTGATTATTCAGGTACACAAGCAGCCAGGAGCATTCTGGAGGAAGGTGTGAAAGTTATTTTAATTAATAGCAACCCCGCCACTATAATGACCGACCCCATGATGGCCGACAGGGTTTACCTGTTACCATTATCGGTAGAAAGCATTGAACAAATACTGGAAGAAAATAATATTGATGCCGTGCTGCCTACCATGGGTGGACAAACGGCACTCAATCTTTGTAAGGAAGCGGATGAATTGGGTGTATGGGAAAAATACGGCGTTAGGCTTATTGGTGTGGATATTAAAGCGATCGAAAAGGCGGAAGACAGGGAAAAATTCCGTAACTGGATGATTGAAATGGGCATATCAGTATGCCAGGCCAGAACCGCCAACTCATTTTTGGAAGGAAAGGAATTTGCGCAGGAAATTGGATTTCCGTTGGTAATCCGTCCATCTTTTACCCTTGGTGGAACGGGGGGAAGTATCGTTTTCAAAAAAGAAGAATTGGATGAAGCATTGAATAATGGTTTAACAGCTTCGCCTATCCACGAAGTACTGGTAGAAAAAGCGATATTGGGCTGGAAGGAATTTGAGCTGGAATTATTGAGGGATTTAAATGATAACGTAGTAATTATTTGCGGGGTCGAAAACTTTGATCCCATGGGTGTGCATACCGGCGATAGTATTACGGTGGCGCCGTGCATGACATTGAGCGACACCGCTTACCAGGAAATGCGTAACACCGCTATCCGTATAATAAGGGGCCTGGGGAATTTTGCCGGTGGCTGTAATGTGCAGTTCGCCATAAACCCACAAACAGAAGAATTGGTTGTAGTGGAGATAAACCCCCGTGTTAGCCGCTCTTCAGCTTTGGCGAGTAAGGCTACCGGTTACCCCATCGCGAAAATTGCCGCCAAGCTTGCACTGGGCTTTCACCTGGATGAATTAAAAAACCAGATCACCCAGTCAACCTCCGCTTATTTTGAACCGGCATTGGATTATGTGATTGTAAAAATTCCCCGCTGGAACTTTGATAAATTTAAAGGCGCCAATGATACCCTGGGTTTTCAAATGAAAAGTGTGGGCGAGGTAATGGCCATTGGCAGAAGCTTTGCCGAGGCGGTACAAAAAGCGTGTCAGAGTTTAGAGAATGAGGCGGTTGGCCTTGGCTATTATGGAAAAAGTTTAATGCATGCCGATGAATTGATTGAATATATTAAAATTCCAAAGTGGGACCGGATATTCAGGATTAAGGATGCTTTGATGGCAGGGGCCAGTATAAAACGCATTTGTGAGAGTACCGGTATTGACCGTTGGTTCATTTACCAGATACAAAAAATTTGTGATTGTGAAAAGCGGATCGCCAGGTACGATCTGAAAACCCTGCCTGATGAATTATTAACCGAAGCCAAGTTTTTAGGGTTTAGTGATGAACAGATCGTTCGCATCATGAATGAAGAAAATGCTGAAATGATTTATGAAAGAAGAAAAGAAATGGGCTTAACGAGGGTGTTTAAAATGGTAGATACCTGTAGTGCGGAGTTTGAAGCGAAGACACCTTATTTTTATTCCACGTTTGAAAAAGCCCAGGCCCCCCCAATTCCCAAGGGAGGATTAAATACAGGCCCCACATCTTTACTAATTTCTAATGAATCAATAGTATCCGGGCGGAATATAGACGGTTCCAAAGAAGCCCCGTTGGGGGCAAGGGGGGCTAAGGGATCAATCATCGTGTTAGGATCGGGGCCAAACAGGATAGGCCAGGGCATTGAGTTTGATTATTGTTGCGTACATGGTTTACTGGCTATCAAGGAAGCCGGCTACGAAGCCATCATGGTAAACTGTAACCCCGAAACCGTTTCCACCGATTTTGATATCGCGGACAAATTATATTTTGAACCCGTATTTTGGGAACACCTCTGGGAGATTATAGAGCACGAAAAACCAGAAGGCGTAATTGTACAACTGGGCGGACAAACCGCCTTAAAACTTGCCCGCCGCTTACATGATAAAGGAATAAAGATCATCGGTACTTCTTTTGACAATATGGATATTGCGGAAGACAGGGGCAGGTTCAGCGATATGCTGAAAGAACTGGGCATCCCCTATCCAAACTATGGCACCGCTTATAATACGGATGAAGCCATTGAAGTAGCCAAAATTGTTGGCTACCCTGTTTTGATCCGGCCCAGTTACGTGTTAGGCGGACAACGAATGCGCATCGTATTGAACGATGAAGAACTGGAAAAAGGTGTATTAAGCCTGATCAAACATTTGCCCGGCAATAAAATATTAATTGATCACTTTTTAGACAGGTGCCAGGAAGCTGAAATTGACGCCATTTTTGATGGGGATGAATTTCATGTGATGGGTTTGATGGAGCATATAGAACCTGCGGGTATCCATAGTGGCGATAGCAATGCCGTTTTACCGGAGTTTAACCTTACGCCATTGGTGGTACATACGATGCATGAATACGCTGAAAAAATCGCAAGGGCGCTCAACATTAAGGGTTTGATCAATGTTCAGTTCGCCATTAAAGATGGCAATGTGTTTGTGATAGAAGCCAACCCCAGGGCAAGCCGCACTACGCCGTTTATCGCCAAAGCGTACCAGATACCATATTTGAATATCGCCACCAAAGTTATGATGGGTGTAAATAAAATAAAAGATTTTACCTACGAGAAAAAACTGAAAGGGTTCGCCATTAAAGAACCGGTTTTCTCTTTTAATAAATTCCCGGGAGTGAGCAAAGAGTTGGGGCCGGAGATGAAAAGTACGGGCGAGGCTATACGTTTTATCAAAGATCTGCGGGATCCATATTTCAGGCAGTTGTATAAGGAGCGGAGTATGCATTTGAGCAAGTAGGATATTTAATTTTTGATTAATAATTATTCAGATGCTTGAAAAAATAGAAATAGCTAATTTTAAGTCAATCGAAAATTTAAGCCTGTCACTTGGCAGGTTTAATGTTTTTATTGGAGAAAATGGTGGGGGCAAATCAAATATACTGGAAGCGATTGCTTTTTTGGGCGGATTTTTAGATGATAAATTAGACAATGAATATTTATTAAGCAGAGGTATTAGAAATACATCCCCCAATAATTTTAAATCTTTATTTCATAAACAAAATATAAAAAAGCCTATAAATTTTTCTGTTGTTAATAATGAGGAAGTATTGGGGGGGGTCAATCTCGAATTTAATTCGAGTAAAAAAAAATGGAAAGATATAAATCAACCGGAAAGAACAAACAAAAAATATTTTTCTGAAAGTATTGATAAAATAGTAAATGGGGAAATGGAACTAAAAAAAAATCACGAAGAGAGTTCTATAAAAAACATTATTGAGGAAATGGTTGCGTTAAAAAAAAAGATTTTTTCCAGCAATAATTATGAAGGCAAAGAAGAAGAAAAAAAGAAATACTATTTTCTCAGTGAAATATTTAACGACTTATTTGTAGATATACCTGATACGGTAAGCAAAGAACTTGTCGATTTTTTAATTTACTCTCCCGAAAATACAACCTTAAGAAATTTCTCTGATGAAAATCAAATTCTGCCTTTGGGAATAAGGGGCGAAGGGCTCTTTAAAGAAATTAAAAGGTTATCTCAAAAGAAAAGTAAAAAACAAATTACTGAAATAATTGAAGGACTTAGTGTGTTAGACTGGTTTGAAAAATTTGATTTCCCTTCTACTAATTTTCCAGGCGAGAAAAGCATTAATATAACAGACCGCTTTCTTGAAGAAACAATTAATTTTTTTGATCAGCGCCTGGCCAATGAAGGGTTTCTATATCTATTATTCTATTTTACTTTATTGATTAGCGAAAAGACACCTAAACTTTTTGCAATTGATAATATTGATTCATCTCTTAATCCAAAATTATGTTCTGAATTAATTAAGAGAATGGTTAAACTTTCCAAGACCAATAAAAAGCAAGTAATAGTTACAACGCATAGCCCCTTTACGCTGGATGGGCTTGATTTAGATGATGATGACCAAAGATTATTTGTAGTTAGAAGAAGCTTTGAAGGCTATACAATGATTAACAGGGTTAAGCCAAAAGACAAGCTTGATATTAAGCTTTCCGAAGCGTGGATGAGAGGATACATAGGAGGATTACCAAATAATTTTTAACTGTATGAATATTGCTCTTATTTCCGAGGGAGTTACCGACAGGCCAATAATTGATGCGGTTTTGCATTCTTATTTTGCAAAAAATGCAAAAAGGTTTTATCCCAACCTCAACCCGTTGCTACCAAAAAAAAATGAACCTGTAGGATGGTTGAATGTTTTAAAATATTGTGAGTCGGAGGAATTTAGAGGGGCTTTTAACTTCAATGACTATGTCATAATTCAGATAGATTCTGATGTACATGCGGAAAAAGGTTTTGATGTTCCAAATCAAAAAACGGTAGAGATATTGATAACCGCAATTAAAAATAAAATAATTGAAAAAATTGGTATAGAGTTTTACGAAATCTACAAGGGCAGTATTTTGTTTTGTATTTGCGTAGATTCCATAGAGTGTTGGCTTTTGCCTTTTTACGCTTCCACTAAAGCAGATAAAACCAAGCAAAGTAACTGCTGCAATACTGTTAATAAATATTTTAAAAAAATGGATTATACACTTAATTGTAATAAATCAGCGGGAAGCTATGAGTATTATGTTAGGGTGTCTAAGCTTTTGTCAAATAAGACAGATTTTTTTAGAAATTACGAATTCAATAAAAGCCTTCAAGTCTTTGTAAAAGAAGAATTAGGTGGGAAAATTAAATTTTCATTTTAGTGTATTGTAATAATTTGATTCTTAACATGCATTGGTATGTTCATTAACTACCTTAACCATATCTGTCCCATTCCCTTAGTTAGTCAGGATTTGTTACTCTCCAATTACGCCAGGCCTATCAAACTCTTATATAGCTCTATGAAATTATTTTTAAATTGATATTGGCATGTAAGTTGGTTATAAGTTATCCAACTATTTTATAACGCCTGTTTTATCCAAATTATCATAAAACAAATACCAACATACTTCGTTAAGTTTCAAAAGATGAATATACCCCGATGGTTGGCATTGCTATGTTTATTTATTAATAATTCAGCCGCTTTGGCAACTCCTGCAATAGGATTGATGGATAGGGCCAATTCTTTTTCGGCTATAGCCTTCTACAATGGGCATCTCGTTAGCAAAGGTGATATGCAAACAAAATATGAAACCGTGCCGGCATTTGCAACTGCCAGGCATAAAAACCGTACCTGTAATTTTATAGACAGTTTGCCAAAAACCAACGACGATACCGTTGTTATTCCTTTTGAATATAAGCAATCTTCTTTAAATTATCCCTATACATTCAGGTTGATGGATAGTGTGGCAGCGATATTACTTACAGATACATTGATAACGCTTTCAATTGACGGCTATTCCTATTTTGATGAAGGCAGCGATAATATTTGTTACTGGCTTTCGCAAAACAGGGCATTGTCTGTAAAGTATTATGTAATGGGCAGGGGCGTTGATAGTTTGAGGATCATTACATTGAAAGGCCGGAGCAAACTGCGTTCG
>JANOTW010000425.1:0-3116 GCA_031416575.1 Ferruginibacter sp. | reverse complement strand
ACGTATGTTTTGTGAGTTATTTCAACTAATTACGAATAATGCTCACTGTACAATGAACAACGAATATCGAATAACGAACAATTCTCAATGCACTATGCTCAATGCTCAATTTACAACAATCAACTATCAACGAACAACGATCAACGATCAACGACTTGCCAGCCAGGTGAGCAGCGCTGATAAAAACATCAGCCCATCTACCAGGAAATAATAAAACACGTAACCCCTTTTTTTTAATGAACTGATGTAAACGCATAACGTAATTATTCCCGTTACCATTAGTGCAGCTATTTGTAACACGGGAACTTCAAATGCGTTCAGTAAATAACTGATCAATAGGTAGCTAATAAAAATGAAGCCTGTCAAATAATGAAGCAACAGGGGTTTGATATCGGTAGCCAAACTTTGTAACCCACGTATCTTATCTACCGCCACATCCCTTTTATCAAAAATGATACATAACATCAGCATAAATAAAAACCTGTTTATAAAGATCAGCAGGGCGGCACGCCCCATTGCAAGAATTGAAATTTGTAAAGGGATAAGGGTGGTTACAATGGCCCAGGTAAAAGCAAGCAATATCGTTTTTAAAAATCCCGCTTTCCTTGTAAAGTGTAACTGCTTAAAAGGCATTACAGGGATGGCATATAAACCGAGTAAAATAATAGCGATGATAATATTGTACATCACCAAATGCAACTTCATCATACAAAACACCATACCGGTGATGGCTGACAACAGTACAAAAAAAGAACTCCGGTTTTTTGGCAAAAAAGAAATGAGGGAACCGTGCTTGTTAAATGAAAACCTGCTAATCATCCAGTAAGCATTGTAACCACTTAAAACGGCAAAAAAAATAAATGCCGGCAGGTAACCATTAAACGGGAGAGATAACAACTGCAATGTTTGCAGGCTGAGCGCCGCTGCACAAATCGCTATGAAAATGGAGTGTGACAGGATGAAATGAAATAGCCCCTTCATTATGGGGTCACATAATATATGGGGTCGCCGGTAGTGATCACATTGCTTTTATTTTTCTTAAAATCCACTACATATATCTGGTAATATATCGTGTCTGCTTTACCACGGGGGCGTGGGGGGGAAGACCCCCGCAAAATGTCAAATGTATTGATCCGGATATCAGCCTGGAAATTTTTAGTGGCTACCGATTGTATGTCTGGTAAAACAAATGAATCCAACCGGTTGATCAAAAGATTTTTAATATAGATATAAGAAGTATCCTTACCGGTTTTAAACCCAAGGTCGCCCTCGGCATCCGTAATATTAAGCGTTATTACCGGAATTCCAGGGCTCCCGATTATTACACCACGGCTTACCGTATTTGGACTAACAGATTTATATTTTATTTGCGGAGCGGATGTATATTTTTCCTTACCACAACTCACCGCGATTAAACTAATGATGAAAATTATAATAGTGTTACGCATCTTTGTATTTTATTTTTCAAATTTACTGATAGAAATTGAATGTATCTGTTAAAAATATTGAGCTGCCGGGTAAAATATTTACCGCCAATGATGAAAATTTCATTTCGCTTGCACTGGAGATTTTTCGTTTTCAACATGAAAATAACCTGGTTTACAGGCAATATTGCGACACATTGAAAATTGACGGCAGCAAAATAGACAGCCTTCAACAAATCCCCTTTTTACCAATCCAATTTTTTAAGACGCACCGGGTAGCCACTACTGAATTTGAGGCGGAAGTAGTTTTCGAAAGCAGTGGCACTACCCAAACCATCAATAGCAGGCATTATGTAAAAGATATCAGCCTCTACAAAAAAAGCTTTAACGATGCCTTTCGTTCGTTTTACGGTGAACCGGCTGAATGGTGCATCATTGCCTTACTTCCCTCGTACCTCGAAAGAAATAATTCTTCGCTGGTAATGATGGCGGATCAACTGATACAACAAAGCCGGCATCCGCAAAGTGGCTTTTATTTGAATGAATGGAAAAAATTACAAAACGCATTACTCCAATTGGAAAAACAGAAACAAAAAACGTTGCTCATTGGCGTTACTTTCGCCCTGCTCGATTTTGCGGTACAATGCCCCATGCAATTACATTACACCACTATCATTGAAACGGGCGGAATGAAAGGGCGAAGGGAAGAAATGACCCGGCAGCAGGTGCATGAAATATTGTGCGGCAGCTTTCTCCTAAAACATATTCACTCGGAATATGGCATGACGGAACTCCTCAGCCAGGCCTGGTCCAGCGGGAATGGGATTTTTAATTGCCCTCCCTGGATGAAAATTTTACTGCGTGAAGAGGACGACCCGTTTGCCATTCATACTGCTGGTGCAACCAACATCCTCAGCGGCGCCGTAAATGTAATTGACCTCGCAAATGTTTATTCCTGCTCTTTTATTGCAACGGAAGATGCAGGTAAATTGCATACTGATGGCAGTTTTGAGCTATTGGGAAGATTAGATAATACGGATATCAGGGGATGTAGTTTATTGGCAATGTAAAAAATTAAACCATATTTTTTTGTTGTCCGGGCAGAAGTATTTCATGGCAACATCGTTGCGTCGCCCTCTTGTACTGAATACCAATGGGCAACTTTAATTGCGTTATACCGGGCGGTTCATCAGGCGTAGTTAATGAACTGGCATAAGACCTCCCCTTTTGGAACATCCCGATTTTCGGGGCCAATGCGATGCACCGGGATATTTAGGGAAACAGCAGATCAGGCTTTAAAAATCCCGAAGGGATGATATTATTATAGAAATTGAAACACATAATTCACCTCAAAACCCCGAAGGGGTGACATTAATGAGATTAGAATCCTTAACTAAATGACATTGCCCAAAAGGGGGTAAAATTTATTAATTTAAAACGTAATAAAAGTTCCCCAATGGTATTCAGTACAAGAGGGCGATGCAACGATGTTGAGCAAGGATATAAAGCCTGGACAAAAAATGTATTTGCGAAATCCCGACCTGTGCCGACCTTTCGGCATTTTTCGGGAATCCCCATAGCTTCAATGCCAGTACACAAAATCTTCGTCACGTTATTATCCCTTGTGAAGTATAACTACATTGTTTTATCGCATTTGGGTACAGTAAACATGCTATAAAAAATCTATTGGCA
>JANOTW010000424.1:0-6622 GCA_031416575.1 Ferruginibacter sp. | reverse complement strand
AGTGTTTTAAAGTGCCGGGCTTTTGAATTACTTCCATGCAATAATATTTTTTGTCCGGGCCAAGAAGCTATGTGGAGCATTGTTGCATCGCCCTCTTGTACTGAATACCAATGGGGAACTTTAATTGCGTTTTATTGAGCGGTTCATCAGGCGCAGTTTATGAACTGGCAGAAGACCTCCCCTTTAGGAACATCCCGGCCTGTGCCGATCTATCGGTATTTTTCGGAAAGGGCTCTTTCACTTTACATTTTAAATACGCCTTACTATTAAGGAAGCAGTCTTCGACAGGCCCGGTATTCACTATAGCGGCCCGGGGATAGCAGGTAGTTCATAAAGGCATTCCAACAACGGTAAAAACACCGTACGCTAATACTTCACAGGTTTTGGAAGACTAAACAAAACGTAATAAAAGATCCCCAATGGTATGTGGTACAAGAGGGCGATGCAACGATGTTCCACATTGCTTCATAGCCCGGACAAAAATTTGCTAACAGATACAATACATGGATAAAGCAGAACGAAGGAAGTGAAAAATAAAATAGTGAATTTTTTTTCGGCCTGAAAGCAATTACTGCATTTATTTTAAGAGGGTGCAAATAAATATCTTGTCAGAAAATGATAAAATTTAAGGGGGTTATATCCTATTGTTACATTTCATAACTTTACCCGAATGATTAAACGAAAACTGATTTCAGCCCTATCACTTTTATTTGTATTGCCGGCTTATCTTAATGCACAGCAGTTTGGCGGCAACCCATCTTCATTACATTGGAAACAAATCAATGATCAGCAAACCAGGGTGATTTTTCCACAAGGAATGGATAGCCAGGCTAACCGGATCAATAATATCAACCGCCTGCTCAGCGCTAACACGGCATATAGCATGGGTGGCAAACAGCGTAAGTGGAATATTGTTTTACTCAATCAAACCACTATCCCCAATGCGTATGTACGCATGGCGCCTATCATGAGTGAATTATATATGACCCCGGCACAGAATAATTTCAATACGGGCAGCCTTCGCTGGGATGATAATTTGATCATTCATGAAAACAGGCATATACAGCAGTTGAGTAATTTCAATAGTGGCCTTACAAAAGTTTTTTCTTTTTTTATGGGACAGGAAGGACAATTGCTGGCCAACGGATTAACCATACCGGATTATTTTTTTGAAGGTGATGCGGTATGGCAGGAAACCTTGGTGAGTGCGCAAGGCAGGGGAAGGATGCCTTCTTTTTATAACGGTATGAAATCACTTTCGCTGGGCGATAAAAAATATAGGTGGATGAAATTACGCAGTGGTTCATTTAAACATTATACCCCCAACCATTATGAATTGGGCTACCAGTTGATAGCGTATGGATATGAAAAATATGGAGAAGATTTCTGGAGGAAAGTTACCGGCGACGCCGTTCGGTTTAAAGGTTTGTTCTTCGCTTTCAACAATGCGGTCAAAAGGCATTCGGGCAAAACCTATCAACTATTCAGGAAAGATGCAATGCGATATTTTAAAGAACGCTCCATTCCGGCCATGGAAAAAAATACTACCGCTATCAATTTTATAACCGGCAATAAAAAGAACAATGTCGTAGATTATCTTTTCCCCTATTTTATAAGTGATGATTCCATTATAGTAACAAAGCAATCTTACAGGGAGATCAATACATTTTATTTGCTGGTAAATGGAAAGGAACAAAAGATAAGGGTGAAAGACCTGGTGATTGATGATTATTATTCTTACAATAATGGAAAGATCGTATATGCCGCATACCAGAATGACCCCCGCCGGGGAAACAGGAATTATAGTGTAATTCAATTATTGGATATCCATACAAAACAACAGCGGCAATTAAGTTTCAGGTCCAAATACTTTTCACCGGATATAAACCATGATGGCAGTGAAGTGCTGGCGGTACATGTAAACACCAATGGCAGCAACTTCCTGCACCGCATAAACGCCAATACGGGGTTGCTCATCAAGCAACTGCCCAATCCGCATAATTATTTCTTTACCCAATCAAAATACATTGACGCCAACAATGCAATCTCCGCCGTAAGAAACCCCGAAGGAAAAATGTGCCTCGTAAAAGTGGATCTTACAAGCGGTGAAACAGAAAGGATGACACCATTTTCCTTTAACGTGATTGGATACCCTTTTGTAAAAGGCGACACCGTTTATTATAGCGCCATGAATAAAAATGCGGATAAGATTTTTGCGGTAAGGCTGCGTGATAAGAAAGTATTTCAAATAACAAATAATACCAATGGTATTTACCAGCCTGCTGTAAATACCAGGGGTGAAATGTTGCTTACCGCCTTTACAGCGGATGGTTCAAGGCTTGGTAAAATAAATCTTGCTACCCCGGCGTGGCAGGAAGTGAGCGATGAAAATTTTACCAATACGCCCGACCTTTATACCGAAGTTTCGCTCCGCAAAAAAGGCGCTGGCATATTGTATGCCCTTACTGATACTACCAGCGCCGTTACTAATTATAAAAAATCTTTTCACCTTTTTAATTTCCATAGCTGGCGCCCCGAAGTGAGCGACCCTGAATACAGCTACAACCTGTACAGTGACAATGTACTGAGCAGTTTCAGCAATAGTGTACGGTACACCTTCAACCGCAGCGACCGAAGCCACACGCTTGGTATTTACGAAGCGTTTGCCGGCTGGTTCCCTGTATTGAGGCTGGGCGCTGAACATAGTTTTAACCGGAGCATTGATACCGCTGTTGGCAAATCAGTACAATTCAATTCCGCGAAATTAAATGCAGGTGTATCCATTCCACTAAGTTTTGTTGGCCGCAGAACATCAAAATATTTAACCTTTGGTGGCGGCTACAATATAGAGCAGTTGTATTACAGGGGTATTGGTAAAAATGTTTTTGATAACAAGTCGCTAAAATACGCGAATGCGTTTGTTTCATTCAGCAATGCCAGCCGTCAGGCAAGGCAACATATTAATCCGCGTTGGGCGCAAAGTTTTTCACTTTCGTACAGGGATGCTTTCACACTGATCAATAGCCATAAGTTTGTGGGCAACAGTTCATTTTATTTTCCCGGATTATTTAGCAATCATAGCCTTGTAATCAATGCATCTTATCAAAAAAGAGACACCCTGCGGGACTTGTTCAGCAATACTTTTTCTTACTCAAGAGGGTACGGGGCTTTAAGCACCAGGCGCATGTATAAGCTGGGGGCCAATTATCATTTTCCCTTATTATATCCTGATTGGGGATTTGGCAATTTGATCTTTTTTCAACGGATACGTGCCAACGCCTTTTATGATCACACCATTGCCCGGGCCAGGGTAAGCCGTATATTGACTGATATTAAAAACCGAAGCGCCGGCGCTGAAATTTATTTTGATACTAAGGTATGGAACGCTTTGCCGGTAAGCTTTGGCGTTCGCTTCTCGCATTTGCTGGACAGGGATTTGCGAAACCCCGGCGTTAAGAATTTATGGGAGTTTATCGTGCCTATTGGGTTGATACCGGATTAGACGGTGGAAGGTTTAGGGTTTAGGGTTTAGGGTTTGGAGTTCATCAATTTGTGGGAAGGATCAATTATTAAAAAGAAGTAAATGATACTAAAATGGCGTTATTTTTCTTTTAGTAATTCAGCAATAGTTTCTATTGAAATAAACATTTTGGCGCTATCAGGTAAAAGAATAAAACCGTATTTCATATAAAACTTTACTGCATCTTTATCTATCGGATCTACAATCACTGCCATAGCCCCAACACTGTTTAATGAATTGTCATAACTTCTTTTTAAAGCATCCACTAAAAGAAGTTCACCTAATCCCTGGCCTTTGTAAGAAATATCAATAGCTAATCTGCCTAAAAGTGTTGCTGGCAGGTTATCATAAGATGGTGGTAGTTTCCTGGTTATATTTTCGGAAAGTAATTTTCTTTGTATTGCAGTACCCGATAATGTATAAAATCCCTGAACATTATAGTCATCGCCTGAAAGAATAAAACAAGCAGGTGATCGGGCAAAATAAAATGATTGCTCAAGATGCTTTGAATTGTTAACTTAGTGCCTCACCCTTAAGTTCATTAATTATGAATCAAGCAAAACTACCCATCATTCAGGAAGACCCCTGGTTGGAACCTTATGCCCATGATGTTCATGACCGTTTTGAGCGATATAAAAAAGCGCTTAAAGAAATTGAAGATGCGGAAGGTAGTTTGCTCAATTTCGCCAACGGCCACCATTACTATGGCATTAATTTCGATAACGAAAAAAATGGATGGTCCTACAGGGAATGGGCCCCCAATGCCCATCAATTATACCTGGCGGGTGATTTCAACGGATGGGACAGAACGGCTCATAAATTGGAAAGAAACCATAAAGGGGATTGGGAAATATTTCTTCCTTATGAAGCAAACAAAAATTCGTTTGTACATGGCAGTAAGGTAAAAGTAACCATTCATGCCGGCAATGGTGTAGTGGATAGGATCCCGGCCTGGATCAGAAAAGTAATCCAGGATCCCGCTACCCATGATTTTGCCGGGCAGTTATGGTTTCCTGAAACGCCTTTTGAGTGGACGGATAACCACTTTAACCTGGCCCGGAATATTCAGCAACCCATCATTTATGAATGCCATGCAGGCATGGCGCAGGAACAAGAAAAGGTAGGATCGTACCTGGAATTCGCAGACGAAATATTGCCAAGAATAAAAGAAGGGGGTTACAATGCCATCCAGTTGATGGCGGTTATGGAACATCCTTATTATGGTTCATTCGGATACCATGTTTCCAATTTCTTTTGCCCGTCCTCCCGGTTTGGAACCCCTGAAGATTTGAAATACCTCGTTAATAAAGCCCACAGTCTGAACATCACCGTTATCATGGACATCGTGCACTCTCATGCGGTAAAAAATCTTGCGGAAGGGTTGAATGAATTTGATGGCACCGGCAACCAGTATTTTCATGCCGGGCCAAGAGGTTACCATGAGGGCTGGGATTCAAAATTATTTGATTATGGAAAATGGGAAGTAAAAAAGTTCCTGCTTTCCAATACCCGGTATTGGCTCGAAGAGTTTCACTTCGACGGCTATCGGTTTGACGGTGTAACATCCATGCTCTACTTCCATCACGGATCCACTTCTTTTGACCACTATGACAAATATTTTAAAGAAGGCGTGGATTGGGATGCAGTGACCTATATGCAGTTGGCCAATGAAGTGATCCATCAATTTAAACAGCACTCAATCTCTATCGCCGAAGATGTAAGCGGAATGCCGGGATTGTGCAGAAGCCCTGAGGAAGGAGGATTTGGATTCGATTATAGACTGGCCATGGGAATACCTGATTACTGGATTAAAATATTGAAAGAAAAACCGGACGAAGACTGGAATATTTATGAAATGTGGGATGTATTGAACAACCGGCGGTATAAAGAGAAAACCATCGCTTACGCCGAATCGCACGACCAGGCACTGGTAGGGGATAAAACAATCGCCTTTTGGCTGATGGATAAAGAGATGTATTTCCACATGCGTGTGGATGATAACAACCTGGTGATTGACCGCGGTATCGCATTGCATAAACTCCTCCGTCTGTTTACAATAAGCCTCGGCGGTGAAGGTTACCTCAATTTTATTGGCAATGAATTCGGGCATCCTGAGTGGGTTGATTTCCCCAGGTTGGGCAACAACTGGAGCCATCAATATGCAAGAAGACAATGGTCATTGGCAGACAATAAGGAATTGAAATACCAGTACCTCGCTAACTGGGACAAAGCCATGATCCGTACCATCAATGAAAATAAAATTCTTGCATCACCCAATGCAAGGCAGCTTCACATGGATATCGCCAACAAAGTGATCATCTTTGAAAAGAACAACCTCATTTTTATTTTCAATTTCAGCGCCGGCAATTCCATTTTCGGATACCAGTTTAAATCACATGAAAAAGGTACTTACCGCATCATACTTAATTCAGATAAAAAAGAATTTGGAGGTTTTGACCGGGTGGATGACTCCATTGATTATCCCACAGGCGAAGACCAGCGCATAAGTATTTACCTCACCAACAGAACGGCTTTGGTGATGAAGAAGAAATAGAACATGAATAGGTGTTTCATCAATTTGTTTGGGATTATTTTTTTGTACCGGGCTTTGGAATATCTATATGGCACTGTTGCAATTGCCCCCAAAGTATTGTGAGTGGGCCCGTCTATCCCGATAGCGAAGCGTATCGGGACACTTCTATACAACCATATTTTTTTTGTTGTCCGGGCTGAAGTATTTCATTGCATAATCGTTGCATTGGTACATCCCGATAGCGCAGCGTATCGTGGACGCACTTCTATATAACCATGCTTTTTTTGTTGTCCGGGCTGAAGTATTTCATGGCATCATCGTTGCATCGCCCTCTTGTACTGAATACCATTGTGGAACTTTACCCACGTTATATTTAGCGAAACATCAGCCCCGGCTTATTTGGGTACTCTTGTACGGCATACCCATGCGGATCTTTTCCCATGTTGTACAAAGAGAAACATAAACTAGATTGCAGCAATGCAGGCGTATGTTCCGGCGGCGGGTTTTTCACAATTCCACGTTGCTCTTTAGTAAAACAGTCGTATTTTACGGATTCTAAAAAAATGATA
>JANOTW010000423.1:0-3058 GCA_031416575.1 Ferruginibacter sp. | reverse complement strand
CTATGCGTCCCAGGTATTCCACATTCCCATCCGGCAGCCAACGGGCAAGGTCGCCTGTATTGTACATTCGGGGACCCGGTCCATTACCGAAAGGGTTGCTTATAAATTTCTCCGCTGTTAATTCAGGGCGGTTCAAATATCCACGTGCCACACCAGCCCCGGCAATATAAAGCTCTCCTGCTACCCCAACAGGTAATATTGATTTATTTTTATCTGCTATATATAATTGGGTATTCGCAATAGGTTTTCCCACGGGCAGGGAATTAGTTTCTTCTATATAGCCTATTTTATCATGGTATTCAACAGCCGTTACGGTGGTTTCCGTAGGGCCATATTCATTATAAAAATCCGCTTTGTTTTTCCAAAACGCCGCCAGTTCTTTTTTACAGGTATCCCCGCCGGCGATAACCCTTTTTAAACTTTCATAATCCGTGGAATGTAAATTTTCAAGAAAGGCAGGCGTGGCATGCAGGTGACTGATCCTTTTTTCTTTTAAGAAGGCTTCGAAAATATCCATGTTTAATTGTAGCCCTTCTGGAAACATCATTAAAGAAGCCCCGTTAAAAAGTGCGAGGAAAATTTGCTCAACGGATGCATCAAAACAATAGTTTGAAAATTGCAATATCTTTTCATCACAACCAATATTGAAAAAGGAGGTTTGAGCAATTATTAAATTCACTACTCCACCGTGTTCTATCATTACCCCTTTGGGCTTACCTGTAGAACCTGAGGTATAAATTACATAAGCGAGGTGACCATCTTTAATCCCGGCTTTTACATTTTCCGTGGATTGACTGATGATGGCAGGCCAATCACGGTCCAATAAAATACAATCAGTTGCTGATGTGATGGACAATTTTTTTGCACATGCCGCACTACTTACAATTATTGAAGCATTGGTATCTTCCAGCATAAACCGGATACGCTCTTCCGGATATTCTGGATCAATGGGCACATAAGCGGCGCCTGATTTTAAAATCCCCAATATGCCAACGATCATCTCTACGGATCTTTTTATACAAACCGGTATCAGCGTATCTTCCTTAACCCCTTTATTTTTCAAGTAATGCCCTAATTGATTGGAAAGGCCGTTGAGCTCTTTGTAAGTCAACTGCTGCCCTTCAAATACCAACGCAATATTGTTGGGATTTTTTATCACCTGCTCCTCAAACAAATCAACAATTGTTTTATCATCCGGGTATTCCGCTGCTGTATCATTAAAGCTTTCAAGTAATGACTTTTCACCGGGGGGCAGTATTTCAATATTTTCAATATTTTTATTTAACGCGGCAGGAAATTGTTCTATAATAAAAATAATACGCCTTGCCAATAACTCAATTTCGGGCTGATTGAAATAAGCATTGCCAAAGTGTACCTGTAGTTTTAAAGATTCATCGTTGCCATATTCGAGCCAGCATAATTGCAATGGATTTCTGTCGTGATCATTTGATACCCTTATTATATCCGCCTGCAACTGTTCACCAAAATCCAATTCAAAATTTAATGGTTCATAATCAATGCTTACCTGGTATAAATAGCCTTCTGTCGCTATTGCTTTCAAATTTCTGCTTAGGTCGCCTATCGGATAATTCTGATGGCGGTAATCCGTTTTTTGTGAAATGGCGATCTCTTTTAGCAGGTCAGATAATTTTTTATCCCCTTCAAAGGAGCTCTGATACGGCAGGATCCCGCTAAACATTCCTACAATATCCCTAAGTTTCCTGGAGCCTCTTTTATGAACAGGTATTCCAAAAACAAATTTTGAGTGGCCCGATGTTTTTCCGAAAAATATCAGCAGGGCCGCAATGGTCAACTGCTGTATGCCCGACCTGGTAAGCGCCTGTACCTCTTGCAGCAACTTTCGTTGGTCCGCAGTTAAATCAAAAATATAGGTTGCGCTTGTTTTACCGGCGCCATCCTTTTGACGGTATTTTGAGGGAAGTATTTTTTGGGGGATGACACCAATCTTATTGTTCCAATAAGCAGCATCCAGTTCATAACCGGCAGAATTAAAATATGCCTGAGCATTTGCAAGTTCATCCAGGTAGGGCGGGTAGCTGAACTGAACCTCATCCCCGCTAATTAATGATTTGTATTTTTGAGCTATATATTTTATGAAAATAATAAAACCATAACCGTCTGTAATTAAATGATGGTATTTGCCATAAAACCAGTGTTCATCTTCGGCAATTTTAAGTAAATATTCTTCAAATGGAAGCGTTTCCTTAATTAATAAGGGAGTGTTAAACCTATTCTGAATCCAGGTTCTGGCTTCTGCCACAGGGTCATCATAACCACTAAAATCCATCTCTGGAATATCAAGTTTCACATAATCCTGGCCGAAATAACAAAGTGGCTCCGCTTCATCATGATCAAACCTTAATTTAAAAGTATCAAATACACCGGGAGTAGAATTTAGGGTTTCAAAAAAAATTTCCTTATTTAATGAACCCTTTAATTTTATATAACCACCAATATTATAGTGCGGGCTTTTAGCATTGATCAACTGATCTGTATATACGTCACGCTGTGCTGGGTGTAAGGGTAAGTATTTTCTTTCCATTGTGGTTTCACTAAAAATTCAATAAAAATATGCTCCTCATATTTCAATGGCCATCATAATTCTAAAGGCAGTCCGGGAATTTCGGATGCGTTAAGTTCCCAGGTAAGATAAATGACAAAAGTGGTTTGTGACTGCCCGAATTATTATAATTCATCTTTACCTGTTAATTCAAAGATAAACTAATACTGAGATAAATTATTATGAGTTGACGGATACATTTTCCATATACAAGCACTTAACTAAAGACCAAAATAAAATAGTAAAGATTTTCTGGCTTCCCATTCAGGATATTCAAAGGTTAGAAGAACTATGCTGCACAACGGATAAAAACGTGAATAACAATTTTTTGTCCGGGCTAAGAAGCAGCTATGGGCAACATCGTTGCATCGCCCTCTTGTACTGAATACCATTGGGGATCTTTAATTGCGTTTTATTATAACAATTTTTACCCCCTTTTGGAACACCCCGATTTTTCGGGAACGTAGAGACAAGGCA
>JANOTW010000422.1:0-9367 GCA_031416575.1 Ferruginibacter sp. | reverse complement strand
TCATAATCCCGATGCATCGGGAGGTAAAATTTACAGGTCTTTTATTTTCAAAGGGCGAACTGTTTTTTAAATGGAGGCATAATTTGAAGACCCTGTTTTGCCCGCCCTCCCGATAAATCGGGACAGGCTTTCCCGAAAAATGCCGAAAGGTCGGCACAGGTCGGGATGTTCCAAAAGGGGAGGTCTTCTGCCAGTTCATTAACTACTCCTGATGAACCGCCCGGTATAACACAATTAAAGTTCCCCAAAGGTATTCAGTATAAGAGGGCGATGCAACGATGCTTAATCAGGGTACGATTGCCTGGACAAAAAATAAAAAAAATGTACCTGGCGTTGAAAAAAAACAGGTTGACAGATTAGAAAATCATCAACCTGTTTTAGTGTAATCAATGCACATATGAGAAAAAGCTTTTTTATCGTACAAACGCTATGGCCAAACCTCCATCAACATTCAAAATATTACCGGTTGACTTATTCAGTAACCCACCCGCGAACGCGAAACATGCATTAGCGATATCTTCGGGCAATATCATTTCATTTAATAAAGTACGTTTGGCATAAAAGGCCGGCAGTTCAGCCACGGTAATTCCGTAAGCCCTGGCACGCCCTTCGGCCCAGCCTCCCGCCCATATATTTGAATCGGCGATAACCGCATCGGGGTTTACGGTATTTACACGGATCTTATCCCCTCCTACTTCGGCAGCCATTAGCCTTGTAAGGTGCGCCTGTGCAGCCTTTGCTGAACCATAGCCCGCATTGTCGGGCCCTGCCACTACGGAATTTTTTGAAACAATATTGATCACATCCCCGCCAATACCCTGCTTGCGCATAAGGGCTATACCTGCCTGCGAAACAAAGAACTGTCCTTTTACCAAAATATCATACAACTTATCCCAATCGGCAATTGAATGATCGGCAATTGATTTTGAAATGCTGATGCCTGCATTGTTTACAATAATATCAACACCTCCGAAAGCAAGGGCCGCACCTTCCATGGCTTTGCTGATGGTATCCTGGTTGGTAACATCCAGTATCACCGCCGCCGCGGTATCTTTTCCATATAATTTAGTGAACTCTTCCGTTGCGGCCTGTAGCCTTTCTTCATTGATATCATTGATGATGACACAGGCGCCTTCATCGGCGAATTTTTTAGCAATGGCTTTTCCTATACCACCTGCACTGCCTGTTACCATTGCAATGCGCCCACTTAAAGCCCTGGGCTTAGGCATGCGTTGAAGCTTTGCTTCTTCCAGTAACCAGTATTCGATATTAAATGCTTCCTGCCTTGGTAATGAAGTGTATTCGGAAATAGCTTCCGCCCCTTTCATTACGTTGATGGCATTGATATAAAATTCGGCGGCTACACGTGCTGTTTGTTTGTCTTTCGCGAATGTAAACATACCGATACCAGGGTACAATAAAACTACCGGGTTAGCATCCCGTATGGGGGGACTGCCGGGATGTTTGCAGGTATCATAATAAGCGGCATACATTTTCCGGTAGGCTTTAAATTCAGGCGCCAGTTTAGCTTTTAATGCAGTTGCATCGCTTAAATCATCGGAAGCGCCCAAGGGCAAAACCAGCGGGCTGATCTTGGTGCGTAAGAAGTGATCGGGGCAGCTTGTTCCCAGGGGGGCCAGCCTGTTCAGGTCATTGGAGTTTATGAATTGCAACACACGGTCATCATCGCTAAAGTGGCCGATAGCCCCCCTGCCCCCCGAAGGGGGGTTCTTAGAAAGATCACTATTGGAGCAAAGCCCTCTTAGTACCGGCGCTAATAGGGCCGCCTTTTTCAACCTTTCTTCTTTGGGTAATGATTTAATTTTTTCTCCACCAAACACTTCGCCTTTTTTGCCATAATTATCTTCAAGAAATTCAGCGCAGCGTTCTACTACTTCCAATGTATTCAGGTAACTTTCATAAGCAGTACCGCCCCAGGTAAAGAGTCCGTGAGAACCCAACATAATGCCCCGGATGCCTGGATTTTCATCAAGGCATTGTTTTAACTGAAGCCCCAGCTCAAAGCCGGGTTTCTGCCATTCTACCCAACCGATGGTGCCACCAAATAATTCCTGTGTAATCTTTTTGCCATCCTTTGCGGCAGCAATAGCGATTGCCGCATCGGGGTGCAGATGGTCAATATGTTTAAATGGAAGAAACCCATGCAAAGGGGTATCAATAGAAGGCGCTTTGGATGCCAGGTCGTAAATGCAATGATTGAATAATTCAACCATTTCATCTTCAAACTCAAGGCCACGGTAAACGTTTTTCAAACTGCGCAAACGATCCACGTACAAGGCGGCAAGCCCGCTCTTTTTCAATGTACCAATATCGCCGCCGGAGCCCTTTACCCACATTACTTCCGTTTCAGCGCCGGTCAGGGGATCTTTGGCCATTGCTTTACAAGACGTGTTGCCACCACCATAATTGGTCAACCTTAAATCGGCCCCCAATAAATTGGACCGATATATCAGTAAACCTACTTCATCACCTGCAAGGTTAGCCGCTTTGCTTTCATCCCACAGGTAACTAACGTGTTTGAATCGCACTGTTTCTATTGACATAAAATTTTATTTTTTCTTGTTCTAATATTATTTTAAAGAATTACCGTAACCAACAATCAGGATGGAAAGGATAATGGTTGCGATTCCGAAAATGATTGTCCGGGTTGTTTTTTTACTTACATTCTTCCACTCTTTTAAAACCAGTCCCCACATGTTTGCAACTAAAATGATAAACGACATGTGCAGTATCCATGAGCTTGCGCCGTTGCCAAGTTTACTTTCGCCCATACCATAAAAGAAAAATTGTAAAAACCACATCGTGCCACCCAATGCACACAGCAGGTAATTTTTTAGGAGGGGCGTTTTATTGTTGGTATAATCACCAAAGCTTTTATTACGGATATTCAAAATAACACACCAGATAAAATTGGTGGTAAGGCCCCCCCACAGTATCACTACGAATATTACATTATTACGATATAAAAATTCTCCCTGCCCCGGATTGGCCGTTTTCCATATTTCATTGGCAACATGTCCCAGGGAGGTTCCCGCTTCAATACCAAAACTAAAACAGGCGCTTAATACACCGGAAACAATTGCCACCAGCAAACCCAACCCAATTTTGAATTCACTGCCAGAAGCATCGGTTTGGGCCCCACCCAGTTCTTTATCTTTCATAGCGCCTGCCTTACCACATATTATTATTCCAACCACGCATACAGCCAACCCCAGTATCACCAATAGACCCCAGGTGGTCCCAAACAGGACGGCAATGGTATCCTTACCTTCGGCAGGAGTAAAATAATAATATATTGATGGAATGATTGCGCCAAATACAGAACACAAACCAAGTATGATGGAGCTACCTAATGATACCCCAAGGTAACGTACACCAAGGCCATACGTAAGCCCGCCAATACCCCATAATAAACCCATGATAAAAGTAGCGCCCAAAACAGCGCCGCTAGAATTGGTAATGATATCCATAAACCCCGGAATGGTAAGGTATGCTGCAACCGGAGGCACGATGAGCCAGGAGAAAAGGCCGCCAACAATCCAAAAACTTTCCCAATGCCAACCCTTTACTTTTTTGTAGGGCATGTAAAAACTACCAGACGCAAAGCCCCCAATGAAATGAAAAACAACTCCGAGAATAACACCCATGGGATAATTAATTTTGATAAAAACAAGCAATAAGAATACGAATGTAAATATAGCTGTACGCTTACCTGTCATGAACTGTCATGCTATACAATATTAAACCTGGTGCTAAGGTTGCATTTTAAACATCTATATAATTGCTTAACTATTTTAAAAATTGTCTAAAAATTAAATTCTTTTACCGCATTGTAATTGGTGGGGCGCAACTGCGGCGTATGGCCCTGACCGTTGTTAGAACCTGCGGCGGTTTGAAATAAATGCTACCTGTTACCGAACTTAATTTTCAGGTATGCAGATTGAAAGTTGGGAGCAAATATTGGTAGCTTTTTTATGCGCCGGGGTTTCCCGGATAGGGCTTTTATGATTTGTAGTGTATGTTGTGAAAAACCCGCCGGAACGTCAATTACTCAAAACTTTATTTCTTTTTCCCTGGCAGCCCATCTTCGTTAAAGCCACGGTGGATAAACCGACAGGCTGGTTTTTTAACCTTAGTAGAAAAACGGCTCATTGAATGCTTGCAACTTTATTACCTTATTTTGACCGGGCCTTCTCAGAAAATTGCAAGGTAGCCCCGATATTTATCGGAGTAAAATGAGTGCTGTATTGAATTTGGGATTTATCTACTTAATCCTGTTCATTTTTATTTGAGGATAAAGTAATAAGGTTGAATCATTGATGCTCTTTCTTTTCTATTTAGGTTTTTGAAAGGCTGATTGAAAGCCTGTCCGGCTGGGTCATTCAGGCGGGTTTTTAAAAATCGTTTCCAAAACCGGGTATCACAAATAAATGCCTTTTTCAGTACCTCGGGAATTAGCCCTTTAGTGCCAGATACTGCTTAGGTTTATATATTCCAGTTTTTTAATCAAAACACTTTCGGGCGACTGAATATGAATTTGATTGTATGGCTTATTGGGAAAGAAAATTTCTGTCATCACCGTTAATCCATCATCAGCAAATAATTCTACAGAGCTGACATCTATTACCAAAGTAATGTTCATTTTAGTATTATCCGTAAGACGCGGCGCCACATGCCTGGCAGCAAAATCTTTTTGAAAATCAGTTTTTCCCGATTTAGTCCGGTCAATAAAATACTGGTTCCGCTTTTTATCAAATCCAATCACCACTTCTTCACCCATATCATTAGAAAGAACCAACGAAAAATCCTTTATCCCTTCCATATTCAGGTTGAGACGGCAGGGAAACTTTACCTTTCCTGTTTTGTCTGCAATATTTATACTTTTTGCGATCTTAATATTTTGAGCAATAACAGGCTTTGCCTGAATTCCGGATATTTCCGGAACCGGTTTTGAAGCTATGAAAATATCCTTTCCTACATGCTTTAGTTTTAATTCCCGTGGTATGGTCATCGCATTTCTCCACTTTTCAGTAGGTACCACATTTGCATACATCCAATTGCTCATCCAGCCAATAAATATTATTCGATTGCCTGTATTAGACCAGGTAATACCGGCATACTCATCAGGGCCATAATCTAACCATTTAACATTGGTATTAAAAGGTGAAAAATTCTCTCCGTCAAAATCACCCAGAAAATATTGTGTTGCCGAACCCTTATTTGGCCCACCGGGATTTAAATTAACGATAAGCACCCAAACCTTTTTACCATTATCATCTAATGGAAATAAATCCGGGCATTCCCACACACCACCATGTGCGCCGATTCCCTTACCAAACTCACTTTCCTTTTTCCAGTTTTTCAAATCGGGGGAAGAATAAAATGTAATATCGTCTTTGGTAGCCAGGGTCATGATCCATTTTTTATCCGGCTCGTACCACATGACTTTGGGGTCACGGAAATCAGTAATACCCGGATTTTTTAATACAGGATTTTGAGCATATTTTTTCCATGTTTTTCCATTATCCAGGCTATACGCTATGCTTTGATTTTGAAAATCATTTCTTCCTGCTTTTTCCCCTTTTGGATCATGGTGCGTAAAGATAGCCACCAGTGGCAACTGTCCATTTTTACCAAAGCCGGAAGTATTATTTTTATCAACTACCGCACTTCCCGAAAAAATAGTGCCTAAGCTATCCGGATAAATAGCAATGGGTTCCCGCTTCCAATGAATCATATCCCTGCTGGTGGCATGTCCCCAATGCATGGGCCCCCAAACCGAACTGTAGGGATGATATTGAAAGAACAAATGATAAATGCCCTTATGATATACCATTCCATTGGGATCGTTTATCCAGTTTTCTTTTGGCGAAAAATGAACTTGGGGGCGATGTACTTCCTCTTTGTTTTGATTGGAAACCTGTGCCGTGGTGTTTCCCGTAATGACCAGCATAACGGGGAAATAAAGTATAGAAAAAAATATTACCCTTTTCATAATTATACATTTATAATATTTATAAACCATTTTTTCTCCCTGATCAAATAATCTTTCACAATATAAGGGTTAAGCTTTCTGATCATTGCCTTTTTCTTGTGGTTGAATTTTATTTATTTGGATTAGGTAGTTGGTTCGCAAGCTTATTTCGGTATTTGGTTTTTGCCGTTGTTAGTATGTCCTTAACCGCACCACCCTATCCCGGAACGCCGCTGTTGTGTCTTTCCGATGAATAGGAACAAGCGCTCACCAACAGCCGATGCCTGCACTTGCAATACACCTCACCCTCCTTCTCTCCCGAAAAATCGGGACAGGCTCTCTCCCAAAGAGAGGGAGCGGCACTTTTAATTATTATTAAACACTTGCCCTTCCATTTCTTCATTTGCTCTTTAATCAACAAAACCCTGCGAAACTATTGTCAACGTTCAATCGCAGACTGATTAAATTAAAATTAACCTGACAGTCCACCCCGGCCTTGGGGGCCTATGCGATTTTTATCGGGAACCAAACTACCGCTTCCTGAATTGTAAGACGTATTTAAGTTGTAGAGAGCAAGATCAAAAAAAGTTGATTTATTTTAGATACAGATCTTTCCTACGAACCAAAATTTTCAATCCCGGATTTATTTTTCCAAACTTTTGTTACGCTTCATTTAATTTTAGGAACAGATTCTTTTTTCATCCATTACATTTTTTAAAATAAACTATGCAAAGAACTAAAGTAGCGATATTAGGAGCTGGGTTTATCACAGATATTCACATGGAAAGCTACCATCGCTTTGTACCGGAAGCGGAAGTGGTAGCCGTGTATGCCCGCAATGCGGATAAGGCAAAAGCCTTTGCCGAAAAACATCATATCCCATCCTGGTACAATGACCTGGATGATATTATTGAAAACAGCGGGTGCGAAGTGGTGGACATTTGTTTGCCCAATTACCTGCATGCGGCAGCCACGCTTAAAGCAGCGGAGGCAGGCAAACATATCATTATTGAAAAACCCCTGGCCATCACGCTTGAAGAAGCCGATGCCATGATAGAAGCCTGTAGAAAGGCTGGCGTAAAACTGATGTATGCCGAAGAACTTTGCTTCGCCCCCAAATACGAGCGGGTACGGCAGATGGTAAATGAAGGCGCCATTGGTGATATTTTTATGCTGAAACAATCGGAAAAGCATTCGGGGCCACATACGGATTGGTTCTATGATATTGACCTTTCCGGCGGCGGTGTATTGATGGACATGGGATGCCACGCCATAGCCTGGTTCAGGTGGATGCTGAATAACGCGAAAGTAAAAAGCGTGTATGCCAGCCTGTCAACCGTGCTGCACCAGGGCCGCACTAAAGGCGAAGATAATTCAGTAGTAATTATTGAATTTGAAAACGGGGTAACCGCCGTTGCCGAAAACAGTTGGGCCAAACACGGCGGTATGGATGATAAGAGTGAAGTGTATGGAACTGGCGGTGTAGTGTATGCCGACCTGTTTATGGGCAATGCTGCCATATCGTATAGCAAAACCGGCTATGGTTATGCTATGGAAAAAGCAGATACCACCATCGGCTGGAGCTTTACCGTATTTGAAGAAGTGTTTAACCAGGGCTATCCGCACGAACTGAAACATTTTATTGAATGCGTGCAGCAAAATAAACAACCCCTGGTAACCGGTGAAGATGGCCGTGCGGTGCTGGAGATCATCTATGCGGCTTATGCTTCCGCAGGAGCAGGAAAAAAAATAATGCTGCCGTTTGCTCCTGTGGTTACCAGGCCAGTGGATCTTTGGCTGGGGGAATGAAGTAAATGAAGTATATAAAGTTTGTAAAGTAAATAAAGTATATAAAGTTTGTAAAGTAAATAAAGTATATAAAGTTTGTAAAGTAAATAAAGTATATAAAGTTTGTAAAGTATATAAAGTTTGTAAAGTAAATAAAGTTTGTAAAGTTGATAAAGTTGATAAAGTTTGTAAAGTTGATGAAGTAAACCGGGTGCATTTCAAATTTTCGCTCCACTTATGAAGGCCGTGGCAGGTGGGTCACCGACCACGGCTGGCTGCCCCTGGCTGGTGTTCCACCAGCCAAGCGAAAATTTGAATTGCACCCGGTAAATCAGCTTTATCTTTTTTTGTTATACCTGGCAAAGGATAAAATAGTGATTTTTATATTTTACTAAATAATGATAAAAGGATACGGGTGCATCTCAAATCCGCCTCGCAGCGTGGCTGCAAAATAGCCAACATACACTTTGTTAAAATGAATGGTTGGCAGTTATTAAATATTGGTCTGCTTAACCCTGCGTTTGACCTCACCCCCAACCTCCCGAAAAATCGGGACAGGCCCTCTCCGAAGGAGAGGGGACCTTGACCCTGAAAATTTGCAATCATTTTTTATTGATTGTCAGTAAGTTAACAATGGTGTATATATAATCGTTGCACAGGGTTGCCAACCTTTCATAAACCCTAATTGTTTAAAGTTCCTTTGCAAAGGTTGGCAACCCATCAGGGATGGAGCGAATTTAGAATGCAACCCCACCCCCCTTCCTCCTCTCCAAAAGAGAGGGGGCGGCGCTTTTTACCTTTGCCAAACCGTGTATCTTCCACATCATCCTTATATCTTTAATAAACAAGGACGGAAGCACAATTCAATAATCATTCACGTTTTCGATTTCCAAAGCACCTGCATTTGGTTCTCCCCGCTTGCCTGCGGGAAAGTTAGAAGGGCGGCAGGGCGCATATCTTCCAATATCAACTTTATATCTTTAATAAACCTTACACCAACTACTATTTTATCATCATTCATACTTGGCAAGGGATAAATAAGTTACTTTAGGCAATCTCAATAACAAAATAAAGTGCATGGCATGCGTAACAACAATTATCCGCCGCTAATTAAAACGTGGGAAAATATCCCCAATGGTATTCAGTACAAGAGTACCCAAATAAGACCGGCTGATGTTTCGCTGATTACAACTTCAAAATTTAGAGGCCATTCATTTTCAAATGGCGGACTGCTTTTTGAAAGGTGGCGTTATTTGAAGGCCCTGTTTTGCCCCCGGCCCCTGAAGGGGAGGCCTTCTGCCAGCTCATTAACTAAGCCTAAAGAACCGCTCATTATAACGCAATTAAAGTTGCCCATAGGTATTAAGTACAAGAGGGCGATGCAACGATGTTCCACATGGCTTCTTAGCCCGGACAAAAAAATAAAAAAACGTAATAAATACTTTGATGAGTGATGAATGGTGAATTGGGGGCATCTCTAAAAACCCGTGTTTTTGTTTTAACCTCACCTTTAATTCCTCTGCAAAGGAGAGGATAAGGAAGGTTTTTAGGGATGCCCTTAAAAAAATAAATTATTTTGCCGTG
>JANOTW010000421.1:0-3694 GCA_031416575.1 Ferruginibacter sp. | reverse complement strand
TGGCATGGAAAAACGGTTGGTTTCAATTCAATTCGTACGATATAGAAAAAGTGATGCGGCAAATTTCAAGATGGTATGATGTTGAAATTGTGTACCAGGGCAAAATGCCAACCGGTCATTATTCCGGGTCGGTAAGGCGGGAAAATGATATTTTGCAAGTATTGAAGATAATGGAGGCAGGAGGTGTGCGATTTAAAATTGAAGGGAGGAAAGTGATCGTATTGTCTTAATCGTTATTATTCATCAAAAATTAAAAACAACTAAGGAGGATCAATTTTTAAAATGCTTTAATCGTTTTTTATTCCAAAACAAAACCAGGAACGTTTGCGGCGCCCCTGGTAAGAAGTTGGATTTATCCATGATTACAAACGGGAATGATTGCTTAATGTTTAAACCAAACTGCACAAAAGTATGAAAAAAGAATGTTCATTACCATACCGGGGCCCGGCTATGGTAGTTACCATTAAAACATTGCTTGTTATGAAATTGACAGCTGTTTTATTGATTGCAGCCTGCCTGCAGGTAAACGCAAAAGGAAATGCACAAACCATTTCCATCTCGCAGCGTAATACCACCCTCGAAAAGGTTTTCAAGGAGATCCACCGAAAAGCAGGGTACCAGTTTTTTTACCAGGATGAATTATTGCGGCAGGCGAAAAAATTCGATATCAGGGTAAAGGATGCATCTGTTGAGCAGGTGCTTGAGTTATGTTTTAAAGGCCAGCCATTAAACTTTACCATCACGGAAAAAACAATCACTATTAAAAGAAAACAAGAAGCGGTTGTTGCCAATGCCCCTCCACCACCTTCTCTTGCTGCTGTCCTTATTGAAATTACCGGAAAAGTAAAAGATGAAAAAGGTAACCCACTCGCCGGGGTATCGGTTTCAATAGTAGGCGAAAAAGGAGGTGTTAGCACGGATCAGGCGGGCAATTTTTCAATCTCGGTTCCGGACAATGCGGTATTAAGTTTCAGCTATGTAGGGTATCAAACAATTACGGTGCCTGTTAAAGGCAAGGCCAGTATTGAAATTACGCTCAACCCCGATGTGTCGTCTATGAGTGATGTAGTAGTGATAGGCTACGGTACAGCAAAAAGAAAGGATCTGACGGGATCAGTGGGATCATTAGGCAGTAGCGAAATAAAAGACCTGGCGGTAACGCGTATCGAACAGGCGCTAATGGGCAAACTGGCAGGGGTTCAGGTTAAGCCTGTTTCAGGCGAACCCGGCTCACCGCCGCAAATCAGGATAAGGGGCATAGGTAGTATTTCCGCCGGTGTGGATCCCTTGTATGTAGTAGATGGGTTTCCAATCTCAGGCATACAATCGTTAAATCCTAATGATATTGAAAGCATAGATATTTTGAAGGATGCTTCCGCTACAGCGATTTATGGATCCCGTGGATCTAATGGTGTGGTTATCATTAATACAAAAAGGGGAAAGGCAGGCAAAGCGACTATTAATTTTGATTCTTATTTTGGATGGCAACAGGTATCCAAAATGCCTGTATATCAAACTGCGCTGGAGCAGGCTCAACACTACTATGATGGGATCCGCAACAGAAATATTGATGAAGGAAATGATGTTTCAGGAGACCCGCTTAAATGGAAACAGCCAATGCCCATAACTTTACTACAGGTGCTTTCTGGCAAACCCACCACCATGCCCGGGGCAACCCTTGATTTCCGCGATCACGTGGGGGAGGTATTAAGAACCGCTCCCCAGCAACAATACCAGTTAACAGCCATGGGTGGCAATGAGAACGTAAAATATGCGCTGAGCGGTGAATATTTGAATCAGGATGGAATAATAATTAATAGCAACTTCAAACGATTTTCGACAAGGGCTAATATTGATGCGAAATTGTCTAAAAAATTAATAGTAAAGATGAGTTTAAATCCAACTTTCACCGATAAAAGTAATATTGGTGGAAGCGGTGCGGATGATATTGGCAGGGATGGAGGCAGGGGATCAGACATTGTATATAATGCAATTCAGATTCCGCAATATTATAGGTTGCAGAATGATGATGGATCCTACTTTCCTTTCGGGGATGGGCTTGATGCAGTGGTATCTACCCAAAACCCGCTTGCACTTGCAAAGGAAATAATTGGTAAACAAAAAGGAATGGGGTTCCTGGGAAATATTAATGCGGAATATTCCATCCTGGATGATTTAAAGCTCAATGTATTGCTGGGCGTCAACATGGTAAGTATCAAGGGTATGAGATTTAAACCCAGGCTTGCCGCCTTCAATAATAACCCCGCCATAGGCACGGATAATGCATCCATGCTTACCAACTGGCTTACAGAAACTACTTTAAACTACAATAAAAGTTTTAGTAAGCATACTATCTCGGGGTTAGTTGGTTTTACTTCACAAAAGGAAAATTTTGAATCAAGTTCTTTCTCAAGCGACCGGTTTCCCAATAACCTGGTGCCCACTTTAAGTGCGGTGAGTGGAATTATTACCGCCGGAACTTCAGACAGAAGCCAATGGTCATTGATCTCTTATTTGGGAAGGGTTAACTATAACTATGATAATAAATATTACCTGACGGTTTCCATGCGTACGGATGGGTCATCCCGTTTTGGGAGTGATAAAAAGTATGGAATTTTTCCTTCCGCAGGATTGGCCTGGCGCATATCGGATGAAAACTTCTTAAAAAACGTGCATTTTCTTAATGACTTGAAATTACGGGGCAGCTATGGTGAAACAGGCAATAACAACATAGGGAATTATGACCAGTATGCTACCATTAATTATGAAAGATATACGCTGGCGGGTACGGCGGTAGGTGGGTATGCCCCGGGCAGGCTGGCTAATCCATCTTTAACATGGGAAAAGCAAAAGTCGTTCAATGCGGGAGTTGATATAAAGATGTTCAATAGCAGGATAGGCATTACTGTAGATCATTTTCAATCCAGGAATTATGATTTACTATTAAATGTAAATGTCCCTGCTGTTATCGGTTTTACCACTGCTTTGCAAAACATAGGTGAAGTAAAAAATACCGGATGGGAATTTGTATTAAGCACGGTGAATTTAAAAGATAAATTTCAATGGTCAACCGACTTCAATCTGTCAACATACCAGGGCGAAGTGATAAAGTTGGGCCCACAGGGCGATCCTATTATTAATGGGGGCAACATAACCATGATTGGTCAACCAGTAGGAATGTTTTTTGGTTGGATTGCAGACGGTATTTTTAAAAATGCGGCTGAGTTAGCCAAAGGCCCCATTTTTAATCCGGGCGCACGCGACCGCTCACGAATAGGGGATGTACGTTTTATTGATGTCAGCGGTCCGAATGGCAAACCGGATGGTATAATTAATAGCTTCGATAAAACGATCATGGGTTCACCATATCCTGATTTTTTTTATGGTATGACCAATCGGTTTTCCTACAAAAACCTGTCATTGAGTGTGACACTGCAGGGCACGCAGGGAAATGATGTCCTGGCTTTGGAGAGAGGCCAGTCCGCAAATAACAGGGCTCGTTTCAGGCAGTTGTCTATCATGAATAATTACTGGAAATCAGAACAGGAGCCGGGCGATGGCAAGACTCCAAGGCCTAATGATACACCCACGGGAAATTGGCGCGGGGAATACAGCACGCTGTGGCTTGATCACGCATCTTATCTTCGCATCAATAACATAACCCTAAGTTATTTGTTACCCGATCGTATAACCA
>JANOTW010000420.1:0-1711 GCA_031416575.1 Ferruginibacter sp. | reverse complement strand
AATCAGAAAAAATTACGATTAAGCGATTAAATTATGCAAGGCATTTGGGAAACATTTTGGAAATCATATACCGGGTACTTCTTTTACCTTAAGTCCGAAATTTTATCCCCTTCGTGGCATAACTACTTCTATTGGCTGCTTGCGCTTTCCGTTGGGGTGTGGATTTTAGAATTGCTTTTTCCCTGGCGCAGGGACCAGGCTGCTTTTCGCAAGGATTTTTGGCTTGATGGGTTCTATATTTTCTTCAATTTTTTCCTTTTTTCGCTTATTGGCTACAACGCGATATCCAACGTATCCGTTGAATTATTCAACAATTTGTTAGCTTCATTTAATCTGAAGAATATAGTCGCGATTAATATTCAGCAGTGGCCTGTATGGCTTCAGTTTTTACTCATGTTTATTATTGCTGATTTTATACAATGGAACATCCACCGCTTGTTGCATAAAAATAAATTGCTGTGGCAGTTTCATAAGGTTCACCACTCGGTTGAAGAAATGGGGTTTGCCGCCCAATTTCGGTTTCACTGGATGGAGACTGTAGTTTACAAGACATTGCAGTACATACCGCTTTCCATGATTGGGTTCGGGATTCAGGACTTTTTTATCATTCACATTATTGCAGTTGCAATCGGCCACCTCAATCACGCCAACATACGCATCACTTATGGGCCGCTAAAATATATTTTTAATAATCCTGTAATGCACCTTTGGCATCATGCACACGATTTACCGAAGGGTAGTTACGGGGTAAATTTCGGATTGAGTTTGAGTATTTGGGATTACTTGTTCAAAACGGCTTATCTGCCAAAGGAAAACGCACATGAGCAATTGGGTTTTGACGGGCTTGAATCATTTCCCAAAACATTTTGGAAACAAACCCTTTTCCCATTTAACAAATTAAAATAATTTAAAATTATATGGATAGCTTAAAAATTCTTATCCCAACGGATTTTTCAATACAGGCTGAGTTTGCTTACCTGATGGTAAAAAGGCTGGAAGAAAAAACACACATCGACATTCACTTTTTGCATGTTTTAGCTGTGCCTGATACCGTAACGATGGATGCCAATGGTGAAATTCAAACCTGTGGTGAAATTGATGTAAAATACCTGGTAAAACAAAAAGAAATAGCGGAAAGAAATTTAGCTAACCTGAAAACACTTTACGGTAACAATAACCCTACACACCTTGTATTGGGAAAATTAACCGATGCTATTTTGAATTTTTCCGAAACCAATGATTTTGATTTAATAGTAATGGGTACTAAAGGTGCATGGGGTTTAAAGGAAAAATTGTCTGGTTCAGAAACACAAATGATAGCCCGTAAATCGAAAATACCGTTGCTTTCATTAATGTGCGACCGTTCTGATTTGAATATTCAGAACATTTTACTGGTACACAATTTCAATCATCCTGCTAAAGAAGACTTGCAATTGATGCATAAACTCATTAAGGCATTTAATACAAAATTTCACTTGCTTCAAATTACCTCAGGAAAAGTAGAAGTCGAAAAAACATCAGTAGAAGATAATATGAAAAAATTCGCGGAGCTGAATAATATTATCAATTTCGAATGTCATTTAATAAACGATAAAGATGTAGAAAACGGCGTTATCCATTTTAACCAAATGAATAATATGGATATAGTATGCATCGGTACACATGGCAAGGGAGGCATTTTTCATGACAGTGCCACCGAAAAACTCATCAA
>JANOTW010000419.1:0-4040 GCA_031416575.1 Ferruginibacter sp. | reverse complement strand
GTGTGTTACCTTTATTTTTTCCCAATCCTGTACAGGCTACCATCATCCGTTATCGCATACATGGCGCCATCCTTGCCTGTTGTTATATCCCTGAACCTTTTTTTCTCCCCGGTTAATAATCTTTCTTCCCCCACAACTTTGTTGTCCCTTATCACCAGCCTGGTAACCTGCATACTGCTGAGGCCACTGATAAATAAATTGTCTTTCCATTCCGGTATGCTGTCGCTGTTGTAAAATGTAATGCCACCCGGGGATATTACCGGATCCCAATAATACACTGGTTGTTCCAGTCCGGCCTTCTGCTGAATTGCTTCGCCTATTTTTTCACCACTGTATTCGATGCCATATGTGATGGTGGGCCAGCCATAGTTTTTTCCCGGCACAATCCTGTTTAGTTCATCACCGCCCCTGGGGCCAAACTCCACCTCCCACAAATCGCCTGTGGTGGGGTGAAAGGCAAGCCCCTGAACGTTTCTGTGCCCGTAAGAATACAATTCGGGCCTGGCAGAATCAACTCCTGCAAACGGGTTTCCCGCAGCAGGTTTACCATCGGTGGTTATACGGATTATTTTGCCCAAAGCCGAATTGAGGAACTGCGCCTGCGGCCTTGTTACCCTTTCCGACCTATCACCGGTGCTAAAAACAAGGTTGCCCGTTTTATCAAACAGTATCCTTGATCCAAAATGATTGTTGCCTTTAAAAGCCGGTGTTGCCTGGTAAATAACGGTGGCATTTTCAATTGTTTTTTCATCAGCAGCTAATTTCCCTTTTGCAATTGCGGTAAGGTTAGCATCCCCCACAAGGCCTGAGTATGCCCAATAAACCATGCGGTTGGTGGAAAATGCAGGGTCGATGGTAAGGCCCAATAAACCTCCCTGGCCTTCTTTAGCCACAGGTGGCAAGCCGGTAATGGGCGCACCTACACTTCCGGTAGTTGTTGCGATCCGCATAGTCCCTTCGTCTTTTTGGGTGATCAGCAACCGTCCGTCCGGCAGGCCCGCAATGCCCCAGGGCCTGTTGAGTTCCTTACTGAGTAATTTACCTTCAAAAGGGGTTTGTGTTTTTACGGCGGCTACCCTCGTCTGGCCCTCAAAGGCTGGTTTATATTGGCTGTTGGGCGCATTATTTTCCACGCCTGTATTGGCGCCGGGGCCTGTTGGGGGAGCAGAATTAACATTGTCGGTACTTTTGGTATTGCAGGCGGCTAAAAAAACTGCCACGCTGATGATAACGGATGCCGGGATCTTGTACATGAATTTTTAATTTTTTGTGAATGAAAGGAGCGGCAAAATTAGGGATAAATAAATTTTCATTTATTTTATTACAGAAACCGCGTAACGGCATAATTAGTACCTAAATTAATCGGGAGGATTAAACCTAAAGGACAATTGATAATTGATTAATTGATAATTCTTCAACTTTTCCAGATTTAAAAATAGTGGCAACTTGTTTGCAGTTTTTTTCGCCCCTGCGCCTAATAAAATTTTATTCCTTACTCCATAATAATACTTCGGTAACTTTTAAAATTATGAAACCTTTGGCTGTTAATGCTTGTAAAATACATTTACGATTTTCAAGGTATTTGTTATCATCACGGCGCAGCCGCCTTCATCAATTGCCAGCCGCCTTAGCTGGAGGATCAAAATAAAATATTTACCCTTCGGTTTTGGGCGATCTATTTTGTAAAGAGAGGCATAATTTGAAGGCCCTGTTTGGCTTCCGGCCAGTTCAATAACTGCGCCTTATGAACCGCCCGGTATAACACAATCAAAGATCCCCAATGGTATGCGGTACAAGAGGGCGATGCAAGGATGATCATCATAGCTTCTTAGCCCGGACAAAAAAAATACCATACATAAGCTTTGCACTGCAACAGGCCGGGGATCCTGAAATCGCCCTTTTGAAATAGTAGTTGCCCCCGTAAGAATTGAAGGCCAAATGATAAGAAACATCGATAAAAACTTAGCATGGTATTGCGGCGGGTATCCATGGTATTTTTATTAATCCATTATAATTATTGCTGCGTAAAACCATTTAGCATACTGCTGCTTAGGTTATCCAAATAAAGCGTTGCGTGGGGATGGGTACGGATGATGGTAGCGGGGTATTGCTCCATGATTTTTTGATGGAGGGTATTATAAACCGCCTGCGCTTTTGTTGATCCCGGAACAATACAATAAATAAAATTCGCAGCCATCAATGCGGGAATAGTAAGTGTAACCGCCTTAACGGGTACTTCATTTAAACCGGCAAAGCAACCGTCATTCACCTGCTGTTGCCTGCAAGGCCCATCCAGTTCAACAACCTTTACCAGTTGATCATCTTTAAAATTAGCTACCGGCGGATCATTGAAAGCGATGTGCCCATTTTCGCCTATACCCATGCAAACCATATCAACCGGGTATTGCCTGAGCAATCCGGAATATCTGCTGCATTCTTCCTGCATATCCGGCGCATTGCCATTGAGATAATGTGTTTCCAAAAAGGGAAGGTTGCCAAAAATATTTTTATCAAGAAAATTTCCAAAGCGTTGCGGTGCATCATTACTTAAACCAATATATTCATCCATGTGAAACGCACGGATACGGCGCCAATCCATGTTGCTTTCCCTAAGGCCGGCCAAAAATTCATTTTGTGAAGGTGCGGCGGCAAAGACAATATTGACGAATTGCTGTTTACCAATCAATTCATTTATTTTATTTATCACATCACCCGAAGCGGCCTTTCCCATCTCTTGCCTGCCGGCATATATTTTTACCGCTAATTTATTTACTACGCATTCACTTATCATTTCGCTGTTGTATTATGTATGAATGAAAATGCTTTTATTTTAAATGAATGCCATCCCCGGCGGAAGGTGTTGTATTTTTATAAATAACCTTTCCCTTTATCATCGTTAACTGTATATTAATATCCTTATCAAAAATTACCATATCGGCAGCCTTGCCTGTTGTTAAAGAACCAGTGAAGTGATCAACTTTAAGAATGCGGGCTGGTGTAACCGTCATCATACGAACAGCATCTATCAAAGAAACATCCGCCATGTTTATCATGTTACGGACCAGCCTGTCCGCCGTAGCCACACTACCTGCAAAAGCGCTACGGTCGGGCAGTTTGGCAACACCATTTTCAATTATCACTTTTAATCCGGTATCAATATTCCCCAATACACTTTCTCCTTCCGGCATACCGGCGCCTCTCATTGCATCCGTTATCAACGCGGTTTTACCGGCTCCTTTAATTTTATAAACCAGTTTTAGTAAAGGCGGTGGCAAATGAATCCCATCGGCGATTATTTCCACATCCATTTCATCAATGATAAATGCTGCTTCTATAACCCCCGCATACCGGTACGCATTGCGCCTGGTAACGCCAGACATGGCGGAATATAAATGGGTGGCAAGGGTATAACCGTTTTGGAACCCTTCAAGCGCTTCTTCATAAATGGCATCCGTATGCGCCATGGAAACCAGTATCCCTTTTCCGGAAACGTATTTGCCGAATTCGATCGCCCCTTCCAATTCAGGCGCCGCACTCCAGCGCCTGATAAAAGAAGCTGATGCCAGTATTTCCTTATATTCAGCGGGGTCCGGATTGCGGATGTAGCGGGGATCCTGCGCCCCGCATTGGTTGATGGATATATAGGGCCCTTCCAGGTGAAGCCCTAAAAACCGTGCGCCATTACTATTTTTTTCGTTTGCATTTTTATACACTTCAAGTGTATGAAACAGTTCCTCTTTTGAACTGGTGAGCGTGGTTGGCAACATTGAAGTAGTACCATACCGTGCATGGGTAGCCGCTATTTCAAGAAAAGCCTTTTCATGCCCATCCATGAAATCAAAGCCCCCGCCGCCGTGTACATGAATATCAATAAAACCCGGTGACACATACATGCCTGCCGCATCAATTTCAACGGCATCCTTCGCCTCGATATTTTGTTCGCTGACGGCACTGATTGTACCGTTCTTAATTAATACACATCCGCCTTCAATTATCTTTTCGGGTGTGATAATATTTCCATTAACAATTTTGAAAGTCCC
>JANOTW010000418.1:0-7388 GCA_031416575.1 Ferruginibacter sp. | reverse complement strand
TTGAATTCAAATCGAAAAATCTTTTTTTAGTCTAAAAGAACCTGTTTATAGTGCTTTTAGCGAATTCGGAGGGCCGACAGTTGGACAGTAGTGATGTAAAATATTTTTTGTCCCGGCTGAAGAATATAGAGGAGCATCGTTGCTTCGCCCTCTTGTATCTTTAATCAACAATAATTCAGGCATCCGGCAGAATTGCGGGGTACTTTAAATCTTTTGGCAACTTTTCCACCCGTTTATTACGCTTAAAATAATTTAAATACTGCTCCTGCCTGTAACGCTGATTCTTTCTTCTCTTAACTGGGCACAAATACGCCACATAACATTTGCCCTCGACATTCTGTTTCTATTTACAAAAACATATACACTTATACCTTGTTTAATGTTAAACACACTACCACATTTTTTGATGCGGTAATAAAACCTAACTAAAAAAGGCAGGAATAAGATACCGATGCCAAAAGTAAAAACCACTAAAAAAAAGCCCCACACATACAACCAAAAAATTGATGGCTGGTATATGACACAACTGTTTAAGTCTTCTAAAAAAGCATCCTGGTAAATCACTTCTCCAAATGAGGCTGTTTTAAGTGCAATAATCCTTTTTTCGGTAAGGCAAACATAACTGTGATCAATAAAAAGTACCAGGCCAAGCTGACCGAGGTATTCGGCAAAATGTATTTTTTCATCCACTCCAATAAACTGCTGAAATATCAGTTCAAGCGCTTCTCTTTCATTTCTTTTGGCCCTATCTAATAGGCTTTCTTCAATATGTAAAGTGTGTATTGCCTGTTGCATAATAAATAGGTTTATGAATTATCTTTAAATAAGTTTAAAATCCTGTTTACAAAACCGTTTCCTGGCTTGCTGAACCAGTCATCCGGAGCCTGTTCATTAAAAACTTTTATATCATTTTTATCTTTTGCCCGGTTGTCATTTTTATTTACTGTTACCGGCGCTTTTTCTGTGTCAACCAGTTTTTTTATGGATGCTACAAGTTTATCTAAATGTGCCTCTATTGGAGGAGTAAGAATATCAAGCCAGTGCTTTGAACTTAAAAAAAGCTCCATACCCTTTGTAGGCACCACATCCTGAAACCTCACCGGGATAATAATACAACCATTGCTTATACCTCTTTCCACTTCAAGGTTTACATAACGGGAAGTATCTGCATTCCTGGTAAACACTACCACCATTATCTTAGCATTTTTAATGGCGTTAATAATTGATTCTCCATAATTGCTTCCCGGTACAATATCCCGGGGAGCTATCCATGCAGGGATATGATTGTTTTCCACCCATGAGCAAATAGCATCTGCATAATAACGGTCTTTGGTGGAGTAAGAAATAAACACAAGGTGCGTTGCCATAGTTACTGATTTTTATTAATTTTTCATCTCATACATTTGTTCAATAGCAAAACCCGCATTTATCCATAATGCCAATTGCATATCAGTTTTATTTTTCACATCCGGGTTTTCGGGCATTGTATAACTGTATACAACTTTAATCCTTACATAATATTTTCCGTCTATTTTCTCAGCGCTGCTCCCTTCAAAATTAATCTCAACATTGTGAAATGATGATTTCTCGAACGCCTCCCGGTACATATTTTCAAATGCAGTTTTAGTTACTGCATAATCATCATTCAACCGCCTGACAGGAAATGCAAGACATTGTTCCATTCCACCGATATCCTCATTATTTTCAAAATTGAAATAATTGGTGATAAGATTTGAGATTGTGGTAAGTTCATTGGAAGAGGGTTCACTTTCGGCAACAGGATTTCTTTCAGATGAAACAGTTGAATCAGCCGCCGTAACCATTGCAGGATCTGTATTGGTATAGGAATCTGTTGTGTTGCCGGGTTGTAGCGTATCGTACTTGGTGTCAGCCGTTGAAAAATCATACATACGGTTAGGGCTCACAAAAAGAAATCTGTATCCAAAGTAAAAAAGTGCCAATGCAATTACAACTGCTATCAGCCACATAATTGATTTATTGCGCTGGCCGCCATTATTAGTTAATACTGGTTGGTATGGCTGGGTCCGGGCATCTGCACCAGCTTCATATTCAGAATTGGGCTTACCCATTTCTACAGCTTCAGACTCGCTGGTTTGTGAATGGGAGTGAGCGAAATTTTTTGCCTTATGGCCGCAATTTTGGCAAAACCGGTATTCATCCTGGTTTTGAAAACAGCAATAACTACAACTGTACATTTTGTGTAAGTTTTTTATGTTTACGTTCTGTTAGTTTTTTTACAGTTTCAGTAAAAGCAACCACATGTGGATTGGTAAGAGAGCAGCATATTTTACAATCTCAAAGCCAATAAGAATCAAAAAAGGAAAAATCAATGTAACGTTCCTTTCCAAAATATTTTAAAACCGGGTGCGGATATAATAAAAAGGTGGGAATGGTTTTACTGTTTAATGTGTTACTAAGATAATATGTTATGTGTATATATCCAATGTTTTTTATAATTATGAAACCAACTTTAAATTGCGAAAGGCAAGGAGTTCTGAAATTGTAAAAACAAATGGGGAGTAAGGAACTCTTAAATTGTTTCCATGTATTGCTGATTTATTTAAAATACTGGTGCCGAAACTAAACATAGTTACCAGGAAGGCGGTTAGTTTTGTGTTTTTCTATATTGATTTATAATCCTAATCTTGCTTTTAGTAATTGCTATATTATGTCCATCAGCATTATAATTCCTACTTTAAATGAAGCCGGCAATATCGGCCCCCCCTTGGCGCAAGCGATCTCTTCGAAATCAGCGGACTCGTGCTTTGGCGCAAGCATGTCGGGTAGGTTAAGTGCGTTGGCATGCTTGTGCCATACAACAAAAAGAGCCCACAGGTTTTGGACTACCAATCTTGCTATGCAAAAAACTCCGGCAGCCTCAAATCTGCTTAACAGTAGCCACCCCACAGGCGCAGGACTCCGCCATACAGGTGCAGGAGTGGTAGCCAAACGAAAAGCTGTCAGGCCCCATCAGGCGCAGGAGTGCGTTAGTCGAACGAAAAGCTACCAGGCGCTGGAATGAGGCGTGGGTTTGTGAGTTGGGTTTCCAGTGCCGGGCGTTACTAAATGAACCAAATTATAAAGCCATCAGTTGTAAAAAGCTGGTGGTTTTTTTATGCGTAAGCTTTGCCGTTATAGCATCCCCCCCAGGCGCAGCACTCCGTCCTGTGTCTTCCTTGTTACTACTGACTATGGTGGAATAATTTACCTAAAGCATTCTGCTTCTGTGGTTGGTGTCAGGTATTCGTTATTATACCCCTGTAAAGGAGTCCTGCGCCTGTAGGGATTTGGGATAAAAATTTTTATTCCCTTCCTTACAATTGGCTGGCTTGCTTTCTCATGCACACAGGAAAATAATAAAATGCCCGAAGACTTTGAAGTAATAACTGCCTGGGCCGGCCTAACAAATTATATCACTAAACCCATCCCTGCAAATTCACTTACTTTTGCCTCCCGTTAGCTAACGGACGAGTTGGAATTATTGTTTAACTAAATGACATTGCCCTTTTGGAACATCCCGACCTGTGCCGTTCTTTCGGTATTTTTCGGGAAAGGGGATGGGGGTAACCCATTTTGATTTGAAACCTGATGTTTATGATAAAATATATTAACCGAAGAATATTACCCACCACGCCTTTAATCCTTTTATTCATTTCATTTTTCTTTTTGGGAGAAGCCTCCGCCCAATCTTCTGAAAAACCAATGGTGAAGGGAAAAGTGCTGGAATCGCTCTCTGCTGCTCCATTGGGTTCCGCAAGCATCAGCATTTTTAACAGCCCCGATAAAAAATTAGTAAATGGAAATTTAGCTGCGGATTCAGGCGATTTTTCTATTGAATTGCCCCTGGGCGCTTATTACGCGGAAATAGAATTTATGGGGTATAAGACTTTTAAAACGGCTGTTTTCATTCTTTCCAAAGAAAAACCGGCACATGACCTTGGCATTATTAAGTTAGATCATTCTGCAAGCACATTAGGTGAAGTAGTGGTGCAGGCCGAAAAGAGTTCGATGCAATTAACCCTCGACAAAAAAATATTTAATGTGGGCAAAGACCTCGCCAATGCAGGCGGTTCCGCCTCGGATATATTAACCAATATCCCTTCTGTATCGGTAGATCCCGAGGGAAATGTAAAATTGAGGGGAAGCGATAATGTGCGCATTTTAATTGACGGCAAACCATCAGGACTTGTAAGTATTAAGGGAGGAAGCGGCTTGCAGCAGTTGCAGGCCAATATGGTTGATAGAGTGGAAATTATTACCAATCCTTCTGCCCGGTACGAAGCAGAAGGTGCGGCAGGCATCATCAACATTATTTTGAAAAAAGACAACAGGCAGGGCTTTAATGGTTCCGTAGAATTGGTAACGGGTTATCCAACCAATTTAGGCGCAGCGGCAAATTTTAATTACCGGCATAAAAAGATGAACTTTTTTATTAATTACGGGGCCGCTTACCGAAGGCAGCCCGGTATAGGTAATTTGTACCAGGAAGTATATGGTGGAGATACCATCTTCATTTTGAAGCAAAATAATATGGGCTGGATTATAGGTTTTAATAATAATATACGCGGCGGCCTCGATTATTATTTTACGGAAAAAGACATACTTACCGCCGCTTACTTAAACCGGCGCCTGAAGGGGAAAAGGATTACGGATATCCGCTACGAAGATTACCTGTTCAATACATCCAATTTAACCGGCATTAGCAATCGCCGGCAGGATGAAGATGAAACCGAACCCAATTCGGAATATTCATTAAGCTATAAAAAAACGTTTGCCAAAAAGGGGCATGAGCTGATAGCCGAAATAAAATACCTGGATTACTGGGAAAACTCCTATCAGTTGTTTACGCAAAATTATTTTCAACCCAACGGAACAGAAAGCGCTTCAAAAGCCCTGTTGCAAAAATCATTGAATGATGAATTTGAAAAACAATGGTTGTTTCAGCTTGATTATGTAAAACCCATTGGTGAAGAAGGGAAATTTGAAACCGGTGTAAGGACCAGTTTCCGTAATATGGTGAATGATTATGTGGTAAGCCAGCAAAAAACTAACGGGGATTTCGTGCCATTGCCCGGCCTCGATAATGTATTTGTATATGATGAAAATATTCATGCCGCTTATGGTATTTTGGGCAACAGGCATAAAAAAATATCTTACCAGGCAGGGTTGCGTGCGGAGTGGACGGATGTAAAAACCACCCTGAAAGAAACCAACCAGGTAAACCCCAGAAAATATGTCAACCTGTTTCCGAGCGCTCATTTTACTTTTAGCATGCCCAAAGAAAATGCAATGCAGGTAAGCTATAGCCGCAGGGTACGACGGCCCTTTTATAATGATTTAAGCCCTTATGTTACATTTTTCGACAGCCGTAATTTTTTCAGCGGCAACCCCGACCTGGCGCCTGAATTCAGCGATGTAATTGAAGTAGGCCATATCAAATCCTTTGATAAGGGTTCCTATACCTCATCCATTTACTACCGCGGTACCAAAGGAAAAATTGACCGGATAAGAAGTGTGGATGCTGCCGGCAATTCCGTTACCCGAACGGAAAACCTGTTGTCGGAAAATGCTTTTGGCCTGGAATTTACCAGCGGGTATGCTCCCGTAAAATGGTGGAAAATAGATTTCAATTTCAACTTCTTTCATGCTGATATAGATGGCAGTAATATACGGCCCGGTTATAAGGCTACTACCTACAGTTGGTTTGCCAGGCAAACTTCCCGGTTTATGTTACCCAAAAATTTTGATGTGCAACTGCGAACAAATTATGAAGCCCCGCAAAAAACGGCGCAGGGCAGGCGCAAGGCTTTATACTATGCTGATTTGTCCATGAGCAAAGATGTATTTAAAGGAAGGGGTACGCTTAATTTCAATGTGCTGGATGTATTCAATACCCGCAGGATGCGGATGATTACCAACGGCACTAATTTCCATACAGATGCAAACTTCCAGGCCAGAAGACGGCAATTAAACCTTGCCCTCAGTTACAGGATCAGGCAGGCAAAGCCGGTGGTTAAGCCAAAAAAAGATATGTCGGAGGAATGAAATTAAGTAATGAATGATGAGTAATGAATGATGAGTAATGAGTATCGGAATTTAGATGTATGTATGGTGGTTATATTGCTGCCTGTCGCAGGTTAAAGGGCGTGCTTTTGCAATTTAATTTTTTTTGTCCAGGCAATTGTTTTTCAATTAAACATTCTTGCGTCGCACTCTTGTACTGAATACCATTGGGGATCTTTAATTGTGTTTTATATTGCGCAAGGGATAAATTAGTGATATTTTATTTTGTCCCCTAAACAAATAAAACAGGCTACCCCTATTCCCTAAAGGGCAATGTCATTTTGTTAAGGATAATGTCACCCCTTCGGGGTTTTAGATATTTTAGTTTTATTGCTTTTCTATAATAATGTCAGCCTTTCAGGCTTTAAAAATCCCGGAGGGATGATATTATTATAGAAATTGAAACACAAAATTCAAATCAAAACCCCGACGGGGTGGCATTAGTGAGATGAGGCCCCTTAACTAAATGACATTGCTCTAAAGGGGTAAAATTTATTAATTTAAAACGCAATTAAAGCTCCCCAATGGTATTCAGTACAAGAGGGCGACGCAACTATGATTCCCATTGCTTCACTGCCAGGACAAAAAACCTTCTTCCCGTTTTTATCCCTTGCATTGTATAACTAAATGACATTGCCCTTTGGGGAGCGGTGTAAAAATAATTTTGCGGCACTACCATTTTTTGCAGTAAATTTTCATCATAAAAAATTCCATAAAGCACACCTACAAACATCTATTATGACAAAGCGCATTGCCGCCCTGAAAGACAAACAAAATTCCTTCCTTTTTTTATCATTTTTATTTGCTGTCGCATTCTTCACCGGATGCAGGCCACAGGCTGCTGAAAAAAATATGAAGCAAATGGATACTGCCAGTTCCGCACGGTTGGCCGCTTCCATTGATTCCCTTGTTAAGCCTGAACTTGCCGATGGCCTTACGCTCAGTTTATGGGGCGTGGATTCTCTCGTAATTTCTCCTATTGCTATTGACATTGATGATGCGGGAAACCTCTATTATACCACCACCAACAGGCAAAACAATTCCGAATTTGATATACGTGGCCACCAGGATTGGGAAATAGGATCCATTCAACTTCAAACAGTTGAAGAGAAGCGGGCATTCCTGCATAAAGTGTTATCACCCGAAAACAGTAAAAGCAATACCTGGTTGAAAGATGTAAATGGGGACAGCTCACACGACTGGAGGGACATGACCGTAGAAAAGGAAAATGTCTATCGCATGAAAGATATAAATGGCGATGGGGTGGCCGATCAGTCGCAGTTGATAGTGGATGACTTTCATGA
>JANOTW010000417.1:0-1578 GCA_031416575.1 Ferruginibacter sp. | reverse complement strand
TTAAAACGCAATTAAAGATCCCAATTGGTATGCGGTACAAGAGTACCCAAATAAACCGGGGCTGATGTTTCGCTAATTACAACGAGTATAAAATTTACAGGTCAATTATTTATAAAGGGCGAACTGTTTTCTAAAAGGAGGTATAATTTGAAGACCCTGTTTTGCCCCCGGCCCCTGAAGGGGAGGTCTTCTGCCAGTTCATTAACTGCGCCTGGTGAACCGCCCGGTATAACGCAATTAAAGTTCCCCAATGGTATTCAGTATAAGAGGGCGATGCAACGATGATGCCATGAAATACTTCAGCCCGGACAACAAAAAAATTATGGTTGTATAGAAGGGCGTCCCGATACGCATTCGCTATCGGGATTATCAATGCAACGATGCTGCCCATTGCTTCACAGCCTGGACAAAAAAATCATTCACTTTTTTATCCGTTGCGAAGTATAAAAAACAGTTCGCCCTTTGAAAATAAATGACTTGTAAATTCCCCGCCGTGTCCGGTGCCTCACCGGCCACTGGCTTTATTGTAAAGCGACAATGTGGTATGCACCCATTTAAGATCAATTTAAAATGATTGTTATTATTATTTTATATTTACCACCCGATGCAAAAACTTTTTAAAATGAATATGAAAAATATCACCACATTAATTTTCTTCCTCTCCATTATGAATACAATACTTCTATCACAAACCGTGATACCACTTTACAAAGACAGCATCCCCAACAGCAGGCCCGGCAAAGATGAAGAGAAGATAGAATACCCAAACGGTATCACGATCATCAGTAAAATATCACGGCCCACTTTAACTATTTTTCTGCCAAAGAAAGAAACAGCCAATGGCACGGCGGTGGTAATTTGCCCTGGCGGAGGCTATGGGGTAAATGCATTTGGCCATGAAGGAACAGATGTAGCGAAGGAATTTGCCGCAATGGGTGTGGCGGCGTTTGTACTGAAATACCGCATACCCAATGACGCAACAATGGTCAACCGGGAGATTGGCCCGTTACAGGATGCCCAGCAGGCATTGAAAGTGGTGAGGGAACGTGCAAAGGAATGGAATGTGAATCCAGGCAGGACCGGCATCATGGGCTTTTCCGCAGGCGGGCACCTGGCTTCTACCGCAGGTACCCATTTTGATAAAGTAGTAATTCCCAATGCTGAAAACACGAGTGTACGGCCGGATTTCATGATCCTGATCTACCCGGTGATTAGCTTTAATGACAGCATTGCACATAAAGGTTCGGCTGAACAATTAATTGGTAAAACACCCTCTCCCGAAAAAATTAAAGAATACTCCAATGAATTGCAGGTGACTTCTCAAACACCCCCCACATTTTTGGTGCATGCCAGTGATGATGATGCAGTAAAGCCACAAAACAGCATTGTATTTTATGAAGCATTGATACAACATAAGATCCCTGCGGAATTACATATTTACCAGAGTGGCGGTCATGGATTTGGCATGATACAAAAAAATAAAAAGGAATTATGGATGGAGCGGTGCAGGAACTGGATGGAAGTGAATGGTTGGCTGAAAAAGTAAAATGTATCAAGGGTTGCAAACCATTTAAAGGA
>JANOTW010000416.1:0-2501 GCA_031416575.1 Ferruginibacter sp. | reverse complement strand
ACAAAAAATCTTATTCACGTTTTTATCCCTTGTGCAATATATATCCCTGTCCTAATACTCGTTATCCTTTTTCCGTTTGGGCTTATCCACTTTCGGAGGGGGAATTTTATTTTTGTCAACCGGCTTTATTACGGGAACCAGGCCGGCACCTTTTTTATCATCCGGTTTATTTCCTGCAGGTGTAACTGGTTTGGTATCTTTTTTATCTTCCGGTTTATTCATTAAAGACGGGGATGGTTCTTTGGTTTTGGCTTTATTATTAGTGTCGGGCTTTGCAATAATAAGTTCACTTTCAATGGGTACATCAGGAGCCGGGTTGTCCGTTAATGGTTCATTCGTAAAATCATCCGCATCGCCGTTGCCCTGGCCTTCGTTATCAGCGTCACCCTGGTTTACAATACTTTCAAACCGCTGATCGGCATATACAGGATTATTCGCCATCTCCGCTGGTTGTTCAAAATTCAAAATTTTTCCATAGGGAAGTGTTTTGTCCGCATATACTTTTTTCATAAAATACCCCCATTTTGGCAAGGCCATTTCATTACCACCACTGGTACCTGCATATATCCTGATAAATGGATCATCACAACCAACCCATGTGCCTGCAAGCAGTTCGGGTGTATATCCCATAAACCAGCCATCGGTATTATCATTGGTAGTACCTGTCTTGCCCGCTTTTTGGGCGGGTATATCGTAATTGTTCAATGAACGGCCGGTACCTATTTCTACCACACCCTGCATTAATTTTACCATCGTAAAAGCATCCTGTTCACTGATCACCTGCTTGCTGCTGATCTGTGAAAAATCTTCTAATAAGTTGCCGTTTTTATCCTCTACCCGGCTTATGAATATTGGTTCCGTATTAAAACCCTTATTGGGAAACATGGTATAGGATTGCAGCATTTGCAACAAGGGTATTTCAGCGGCGCCCAATGCAAGGGAGGTATAGGGGGGAAGCTTTGCGGTAATGCCAATGTTCTTACCGAATTCAATAATTCTGTTTACGCCCAGTAAATTGGTCATCCTTACGGAAGCGGTATTTTTTGAATAGGCAAGGCAGTTGGCCAATGTACCCCCGCCGCCACTAAAGGTCCTTATCTCTTTGCCATATTGTACAGAGCCTCCGTCAATAATGGTAGCAGGTGTATAGCCTGCATCCTGCACCGCTAAAGCATAAATTAGTGGTTTGATGGTAGAGCCTACCTGCCTGCTGGCAGTAACGTGATCGTACTTGAACCATTTAAAATCTATACCGCCTACCCAGCATTTTACTTCCCCGGTTTTGGGATCCATCGCCACAAAGGAAGTTTGCATTAATTGTTTGTGGTATTTGATGGAATCCCTTGGCGTCATTACCGTATCCAACTCGCGTTTAGCATTCCAGGCGAATACTTTCATTTTCACCGGCACTAAAAAAGACTTCCTGATATCGGCAGGTTTTATTTCATCTTCCGCCATGGTCTTCCACCGCTCGCTGTTTTTCATGGCATTTTCAATGATGCCTTCACGTGCCTTCCACATCCTGTCGCCATTGGTTCTCAAAAGATTGTTCAATTTCTTTTGAATTACCGGCATGTGTTGTACCACTGATTCCTCGGCGTATTGCTGCATTTTTGAATTGATGGTAGTGAATATCCTTAACCCGGCCCTGTGCAGATCATAGTTTTCGCCTGTTTTGGGGTTTGTATGTGTCTTGCACCATTCCTTCATTTTCTCCGCCAGCGCCATACGGAAATAGGGGGCTATACCTACATTGTCATCCACTTTTTTGAAATTGGTGATCAGGGGTTTCGCTTTCAACTTTGCCGCCTCCGCTTCAGTAATATATTGTTGTTTACAATCAACCATTCTTTCTATTACCGTATTGCGCCTGTTAATGGCGGCCACCGGGTGACGGATCGGCTCGTAGCCAAAGCCTTTTAGCATACCTACCAACACGGCGGCCTCTTCAATATTCAGGTCGGCGGCTTCTTTTTGAAAATAGGTCCTTGAAGCATTTCTTATACCATAGTTATTACCCCAGGGCGCCCTGTTCAGGTAGAGCGTAATGATTTCTTCTTTGGTGAAATTCCGTTCCAGTTTAACGGCGATTATCCACTCCTTGATTTTTTCAATCCCCCTTTTTAACACATTTCCCCTTCCCTGCCCAAGCATCATCTTAGCCAATTGTTGGGTAATGGGGCTACCTCCACCTGCAGTTCCCAATTTTACAATCGCCCTTGCCACAGCCCTTGCATCAATTCCTGAATGGTCATAAAAATTTTGATCCTCCGTAGCGATCAATGCATGTATGATATTGGGGGAAATCTGGTTGTATTTTATTTCGCTGCGGTTTTCGGAATAATATTTACCCATCAGTTTTCCATCACTGGTGTAAACTTCACTGGCCAGGTCGGCTTCCGGATTTTCAAGGTCTTCCAGCGAAGGCATTTTTCCAAAAGCGCCAAAATTAGCAAGAGCAAATATTAATATCAACAACACTAACCCGCCGAAAAATATTC
>JANOTW010000415.1:0-16563 GCA_031416575.1 Ferruginibacter sp. | reverse complement strand
TGCCGAATCGCTTATACCCAAACGCCTATCGCCGGGTTCTTCTAAATAAGCTTGTACAAGGCTTGTACTGAAAGGCGCAAAGAACTTGCTTTTGAGGGGCATAGAAGAATGGACTTATTAAGAAAGGGGATGCCTTTACGTTCATCAGGGCCAGCTGCCTCCATTTCAAAACCATGTGTTGACCCTAAAGTGATATTACCAATTCCACAAAGGGAAATTGATATTAATCCTGGTTTAAAAGGACAACAAAATCCCGGATATTAAATAAACATTTTTTTATACAAAAAGCCCATTCAAAATTGAATGGGCTTTTTTGTGGGGCAAACATTTATAAAAGCTATAAATTTAATTGCCTGATAGGTTTAGTAGTAAGGTAAGTGTTGATAAAAGTTCCGCCAATGGCGGGATCGTACGAGACCTACAATCTGATTGATGTCACAGGTGATGATGCACTAAAACAGGAATTCCTAACTGTAAAGGTTGGTATTACTTAATGAAAAACGTTACACTTGTCCCAGGACGTTTGACAGCAATTTTTTTATCAAAATTTCAATTCTCATTCTGCTAAAAGAGCAATTTAGTTTTCGAACCCAAATAAATTATTATCAATTGTAAATAGACTCAAAACTCCTTGCCTCGACTCGTAAATGAAGGCACATTCGCATATTGAAAGTGCTGCCATTTATTCAAATGTATCCCGCCAAAGGCGGGATGACACCAATGAGGCTTAATCAGGGTAGGGTACAATTGTTTGATCAGTAAAAATAAAAAAGCATGCAGTAAAACTGCGAGAGGCAAGGAGGCCTGAGACTTGTGAATATAATTTGCAAATACGATAGTCAGAAAAAATGAATTGTTACGCCCAATATCAAAAGTTTAATATTTGTTAATTATATTTGATTTACTAAAACAAATCGCACATGAGAAAATTGATTGTAAGTTTTACAGTAGCATTGCTGTTTACGCTCAATGCTTCTGCCCAGGACCGTCCTGTCACCGGAACGATCACAGATTAAAAAGGGATACCTCTGCAGGGCGTTTCTATTACAACTTCCGATGGAAAGTATGGTACTCAAACCGACCAGTATGGTAATTACAAAATTACCCTTCCCCAAAATGTAAAAAATTTAACCTTTTCCTCGGTAGATTTTGAGACTGTTATCAAGTCAGTAGGAAAATTAACCAATGTTAGTTTTTCATTGCTGACTTCAGACAAGAGCTTGTCTGAAGTAGTAGTTACGGGATATGGCACCCAAAAGAAAAAAGCAGTTACTGCCGCACAGTCAAAAATTAATCCCAACACCATAAATACACTGGCCACCTCCAGTATAGATCAGCAATTAAGAGGCAGGGCTGCCGGATTACAGGTTACTAATTCGTCAGGCCTTGTGAATCAGGCTCCCCGTATCCGGATTAGGGGTGTTAACTCTATCAGCCAGGGAAGGGATCCACTCATTGTATTAGATGGTGTACCTACTTATTCCGGAGGGTATTCCGGCGTAGCAAATACGAACGCTTTAAGCGATATTAACCCGGCAGATATTGAGTCTGTTGATATATTGAAAGATGGATCTGCCACTGCCATCTATGGCTCAAGGGCAGCCAATGGCGTTATTTTGATTACTACAAAAAAAGGCCGTAGTGGAAAATCTAACCTTACATATAATGCGACATTCGGTTCTGCTCAGCCTTACCAAAAATTTAATTTATTAAATGCAGATGAGTTCATCACCATTGCAAACGAAAAATTAACCAATGCAAGCCAGGCGGCAGCGGCTTTTAAGAATTCTGAAAATACCAATACGGACTGGCAGGATGTGGCAATGAGGAGTAGCGCTAAAACGCAAAATCACAGCTTTAGCTTAGATGGTGGTAATGAAAAAACCACCTTTTATCTTTCTTTCAACTATTCAGATCAACAGGGATTGATTAAAACAAACATTGCCAGGCGCTATGGTGTAAGGATAAATATAGAGCACAAGGTAAATGACTGGCTCAAAGTAGGTAACAACCTTACTATTTCAAGAACAGAAGATAATGACCAGAATAATGGAGGCAATGCTTTATCAGGAGCTATCGCCAATGCATTAAGGGCATTGCCGAATGTGAGGGCTTTTGATCCTGCTAATACCCCCTTTGCAGGTTACAACATTAAAGCCGATGGTTCAGCTTTGGGCCGCGATGCAAATACCCGGGATATTGAAAATAACTACACCAACCTTGCATTTGTATTGGATAAAAATCAGTTTAAATCTTCAAAAAACAGGATCATCAATAACGCCTTTGCGGAAATAAGATTCATAAAGGGGCTTACGTATCGCCTGCAGGCATCTATTGACTATAATAATGGTATTGACTTTCAGGGGCTTGACCCTAGACATGGAGATGGAAGAGGTTCTATTGGCAGTGTTTTTAACCAAAGTTTAAACCGTAACAGATATGTATTGCAAAATATATTGAATTATAATGTTTCTTTTGGATCACATAATATAAGTGCGGTGGCAGGTAATGAAATTCAAAGAGATGAGAGCCGCAACTTTAACGGGCAGGGAACTGCTATTTCTGATATCTTCTTTTTATCAAACAACATTATATCTGGTAGTTATGTAAATCAATTCTCTGGTGGCAGTTTTGGAAAATCAGGCTTTACATCTTATTTTGGAAGGGTTAATTATGACTTCAAAGAGAAATATTTCTTCCAAATTTCAGCAAGAAGGGACGGACAGTCTTCATTAGCTGAAGACAAGCGTTTTGGTACATTTCCAGGATTTTCTGCCGGGTGGCGCTTATCTGAAGAGGGTTTTTGGAAAAACGGAGGCTTAAACAAAATAGCCAACGAAGTGAAAATACGTGGAGGATACGCTGTTGTTGGAAATACTTTAGATGGCTTTCCTTACCTGAGTACTTACGGATCTGCCAGATACGGAGGATTAAATGGAATCTCTGTAAACAACCTGGGAAATCCGGGATTACAGTGGGAGACCAACAAAAAAATAAATGTTGGTGTAGATATTTCATTCCTGAACAGCCGCTTTACGCTAACGGCCGACTGGTTTAAAAATAACAACGATAATTTAGTTTTGGCTGCACCTTTACCTGTTTCATTTGGTGTGCCTGGCAATGCTGTTTCAAGAAACATTGGTTCTACACTGAACGATGGTATTGAAATAACACTTGGAGGCAACATACTCGCCGGAAAAGACTTTTCATGGGATGCAAATGTGAACTACACGAAGACTAAAAATAAAGTGACTTCATTATATCTTAACCAGGATATAATTAGTACATACAATATTCTTAGGGTAGGACAGCCTATAAATGCGATATTTGGCTATAACTATGCTGGTGTAAATAGTGGAAATGGCAACCCTATGTACATAAAAGCAGACGGCAAGTTAATACAGGGTAATATTCCTACTTCATCTTACGCTGAAGTGGTAAAAGCAGGCGATCCAACATTAGGGGCTGCAACAACACTCGCCGCAGGTGACCGCAGTGTTTTAGGAAATGCTATACCAACCTTTTTTGGAGGTATCAGTAATACGCTTCGCTACAAGGGATTTACATTTGATTTCTTTTTCAAATACTCGGGTGGTAACTACATCTTTAATCAAACCAGTCAGGAATCTTTATTTAATTTGGGCTTTGCAAATAATAGTAAAGAAATACTCCAAAGATGGACAGCAGCAGGCCAATCTACAAATGTGCCAAAACTTTGGTATGGCAGGGAAAATTTCATCAATTTGAATCAAAATGCAAACAGCAGGTTTGTTGAGAAGGGTGATTATATCAGGTTGGATAATGTAAGCCTTAGCTACAATATCAATAAAAGCTCTTTACAGAATTTTGCCAATGGCCATATCAAGTCGGTAAGGTTTTTTGTACAAGGGCAAAATTTATGGCTAATCACCGGCTTTTCAGGGATAGATCCTGAAAATATTACAGAAGCTGGTATCAACTATAATGTAGTGCCATCTGCAAGAAATATCTCATTTGGCCTCTCTGTTGGCCTTTAACATTATTAATTTTAAATTTCATTGACAATGATAAATACCATTAACAAATTTTTTAAAGTAGCCAGTTTAGTTACTGCTACCTTTCTTTTCAATAGTTGCGAAAAGAAAATATTAAACGTTACCCCTTATTCCTCTTTTACCGATGCTACCGCTTTTAGCTCTCCTGAAAGATGTGCGCTTGCATTAAATGGGGTTTATGATGCTGCACAAAGTGGCTTTTATGCAGGTGGTGCTGTAAGGGGCTACCCGTTTGGGGCTGCCAACGTCTCTCAAGGCGATATGAGGGGAGAAGATATGCTTAATCAGGCCGCCTTCTATCAAATAACCTATGAAGCGACATACAATGATGTATCGGCGAATAACAGCTTTCATTTTCAAACATTGTATTCGCTTATCAATGTTGCAAACCTAACTATAGAAGGTGTAAAAAAAGCCGCAACCGGAGGTGTTATCACTGCCGCTCTGGGAACGCAGTACGAAGCAGAATGTAAGTTTTTAAGGGCATTGGCACATCATGAACTGGTATTACATTTCGCAAGGCCTTATGCTGATGCAGCAGGGACTAAATCAGGTATCATATACCGGGAGTTTGGAATAAACAGCGAAACAACAGTGGAAGCTGCAAGGGCATTAACAAGAAGCACCGTAGCAGATAATTACACCAAAATATTAGCAGACCTGGATTTTGCTGAAGCAAATTTGCCAGATGTATCCCCTTTAAAAACTTTCAGGGTATCCAAAGCTGGTGCAATTGCTTTAAAAATGAGGGTAAAACAACACAAAGCTGACTGGGCTGGGGTAATTACAGAAGGAAATAAATTAGTGCCTGCTGGCTCAGGGCCATACACAAGCCCTTCAGGGGGATGGAGATTGACGGCCACTCCTGGTGGTGCTTTTGTAGCGCCATGGACGAGTGATGAAAGCCTTTTTTCTATCAAGAATGATGCAACCGATAACCCAGGTGTAAATGGCTCTTTACCCAATATGCTGGGAAACCCTTCGGCTGCGCCGGTAGGTGTTGGTGGACGTGGTTTGGTTCGTCTCAGCCCCATTATCTGGAATGCCCCCTTCTGGTTGTGTGATGATTTAAGAAGAACATCACTTACCTCAAGTGATGGTGGCTCCGGAAGGTACACAACCAAATATAAAGATGTAACTACACAGGCTGATGCAGCCCCTCAAATAAGATACGCTGAAGTGTTGTTGACTTTGGCTGAGGCGGAAGCAAGGAATGCTACAATTGTTTCTCAAAGAGCTTTGGATTTATTAAATACAGTTCGTAACCGTGCATTGGCTATTCCTGCTTTACAAGCATATACTTTGGTGAGTTTTCTTACTAAAAACGACCTTATTCAGGCAGTCCTTAATGAGAGAAGAGTTGAATTTTTAGCAGAAGGTAAAAGATGGGGTGATATCAGCAGGCTTGCTTTGGATCCAAACTTTGCACCAATTGCAGGTGGGGGGATACCTTCAAAAGTTGGATCGGGCGGTGCTACAGCAGCAATGTTCAATTGCGCTGCACCACCTGTATTTGCAAGATCAGTTCCTGCAATTCCTTACACTAGTAACAGGTTTATTTGGCCAATCCCTATAGTAGAAATTCAGCAAAATCCAAATTTTGCTCAAAATCCTGGATACTAATATATTTATTCAATAAAAAAAATCCGCCTCAAATTTCTGAGGCGGATTTTTTTAATCCATTAATTTTATCCTACTTTATTTCATTGCTTTTCCTTACTGCCCAACTAATTTATTTATTAACTGTTGTAAGCCGGGCCCAGTAGATAATGAGAGAAGTAAAAGGGATAGCCCTCCCTCCCCGATTTATGCAATAATTATTTGATCATCTCACCCAACTTACTTATCAACTCTTCCCCCCTCAAATTTCTCCCAATAATCTTCCCCTCAGGATTAACCAATACATTATAAGGAATACCATCAAACCCATATAGGCTAACGGCGGCGCTGTTCCAGTATTTAAGATCGCTGATATGATACCAGGATAAATTGTCATCTGCAATCGCTTTTAGCCAGGATGCCTTGTCTTTATCCAATGATACCCCAAGCACCGTAAAATTTTTATCCTTAAAATTGTTGTAAGCCTTTACCACATTCGGGTTTTCATCCCTGCACGGGCCACACCAGCTTGCCCAAAAATCAACCAGCACATATTTTCCGCGAAGCATACTCAATGCAAAAGGCTTGCCGCTTGTATCCGCCATATTAATATCCGGTGCAAGCCCGCCATCGTTGGGCTTGGCTTTGTATTGGGCAATCATTTGGGTGTATTGTGTTACCACCGTGGCTATGCCCTGGTTACCAGGGAAGCGTTTGGTAAGGCCGCCAACTATTGTACCTAATTTTTCGGGCTCAACACTGCGGGTATATCCCAAACTAAACAATGCCATCACTGCATTGCCCGTAGTATCCAAATATTGAAGGATATAATCGTGATACGCATTTTCCTTATCAGTCAAATCCTTTTGCAACACATTATAAAGGCTATCCGTTTCAGCAGGGTTTTCATACTGTTGCAATAGAGCGGATTTTTCTTCGAGGCTCTTTCTTTGAGCATCAATAGCCGCCATGAATTTCCTGAGTAAATGATTGGCCGGGGAATTAAATACAGCATTTTCCAATGAAAGATTATTATGATCCGCCGAAAAAGGGATATTAGGTTTATCGTTTATAAAAATAAACGCGGCTTCATTTTTTTCCAACCGCAAGCGATAGAGGCCTTCTTCCGGCGCTAATGCCGCTATAGTAAATTTGCCATTTTTAATTTCGGCCGTATCTAATACCGTAGGGTCTTTCTCGCTAAAATATAATTCTTCGAGGTAAATATGCTGGTCAGGTGCATTCATTATTTCGCCCGAAACAGTAAATTTTCCTTTTCGGGTATCATTGTTGCAAGAGAATAAAATAGCAGCGCTTACCGCTAATGAGAAAAGCTTTTTCATTTGATTCATTAATTTAATTTTTCAGCTAATAATTTATTTACCATATTCATATCCGCTTTGCCTTTGCTTAGTTTTTTTACTTCGCCAGCAAACAAACCAATCAATCCTTTTTTGCCCATTTTATATTCTTTTACCTTATCAGGCATATTGGCGATTACGTCATCAACCCAAGCGGCAACAGGGCCACTATCGCTTTCCTGTATCAGGTTTAATCCGGTTGCTATTTGCAGCGGGTCTTTATGCGGAGCAACCAGTAAGGCCATCAAAATTTTGGAAGATGCGATACTGAAATTCACTTTTCCTTCATCTACCAACTGAATGAGCGCCGCAATTTTTACCGGCGACAAAGGAAACTCCTCCAGTTGAATTGCATGATCGTTTAAATAAGATTTTATGGGGCCCATCAGCCAGTTAACAGCCGCTTTGTAATTGTTGGTATGCTTTATCAGGTCCTCAAAATAGTTTACCAACGATCTGTCACTGCAAATCACCTGGGCATCGTATTCCGGCAATTGAAAAACTTCCTTATATTTTATTTCAAGTTCTTCCGGCAAAGCTGGAAGCGAATGCCGCACTTCCTGTAAAAATTCACCCGTTATATTAAATGGGGTAAGATCAGGATCAGGGAAATAACGGTAATCATCCGCCTCCTCTTTATTGCGCAAGGAAAAAGTAATATTATTATCCGCATCAAAACTTCTTGTTTCCTGAATAACGCACTCCCCACTTTCTACAATATCTATCAATCTGTTTACTTCCAAATCAATCGCCCTTTTTACATTTCGGATACTATTCAGGTTCTTTACTTCCACCCTGGTACCTAATTTTTTTTCACCTTTCAGTCGAATGGAAATATTGGCATCACAACGCATGCTGCCTTCTTCCATATTTCCATCGCAAATATCCAACCAGCGAACCAGGCGCCTTAATTCCGTTATGTAAGCGAATGCTTCATCGCTGTTATGCAGATCGGGTTCACTTACTATTTCCAGTAATGGAACCCCTGCACGGTTTAAATCTATGGAGGTATAATTTTCGTCTATGTCATGCAAACTTTTACCGGCATCTTCTTCAATATGAATCCGGTTTAGTTGAATATTCCTTTCCGCACCATTCACCCTGATTTTTACAAAACCATTTTTGCAAATAGGCGTAGTGTGCTGGCTTATCTGGTAGCCCTTTGGCAAATCGGGGTAGAAATAATTTTTGCGGGCGAAATAATTCTGCTGTTCAATTTCGCAATGAAGCGCAAGGCCTAATTTAATGGCGTACTCAATGGCTTTTTTATTCATCCTCGGCAACGTGCCAGGGTGCGCCAGAGTGATGGGGCTGATATGTGTATTGGGCGCTGCGCCAAAGGAGGCGCTATCCCCACAGAAAAGTTTGCTTTTTGTAAGCAACTGCGTATGTACTTCCAGGCCGATTACTACTTCGTATTGATCGTTTTTTATCACGGGGCAAAGGTAAGGAAGTTAGCCATTCGGAACCACTTACCCATAACAGGCTTTGCAGTTTAAAAACCCGGGGGTTTCGCAATACAGTTTCATGTACAGGCTATATTTATTTTTTTTGTCCGGGCAGAAGTATTTCAATTTGGCATCGTTGCATCGCCCTCTTGTACTTCATACCATTGGGGAACTTTAATTGCGTTGTATTGACAGCCTGCTTTAACCATAGCAGTAAAATTGATCAATTAATAACCTCAATCTTTATTGAATTATTCGGCCTGATTGTAATATTTTCAGATTATCATGAATAAGGCAATAAGCTTGAATCAATAATAATTTCACTTCTGCCAAGGGTTCGTACAAGATAAATTTTATCCCATTGCGCACTATGAATTTGCAGTTTATTTAATAGGCAAACAGGCTATTTATTCGTAAATTTGAAGATGGAAAATATGCAAAAAACAAAGCCGCACATCATTAACCCAGCCTTGCTTTGGGAGTATGATTTAGACACTTTTAATTACGAAAAATCGTATAAAATTGTTATTGAAAGAGTACTTCAATTAGGCAATTTAGAAGAATGGCGAAATATGGTAAAATTCTATACCAAAGAGCAAATTTTAGAAACAATTGAATGGAGTGCCCAGTTAGACAAACGGGACAAGGACTTTTCAAAATTTTTCTTAACCTCCGAATTTTTACATGCTGCATAAAAACCCCTTTATTATCGCCCCCAATACATTCCAGTTGATTCAACAACTGCAAATTTTACCCGAATTAAAAAATTTCCATTTAGTTGGCGGAACAGCTTTGGCTTTACAATTAGGCCACCGCAATTCAATTGATATTGATTTATTTGTTCAAAACGATTTTAATGTTGATGATATCGTGAACCTTCTTGTTACAAAGTATGAAATACAGGAAATATTTCGGAGAAAGAATACGATCATCTCATTAGTGAACAACATCAAGACAGACTTCATAAAACATGCCTATCCGTTCATCCTTCCACCCATTACAGAAGAAGGAATTACCTTTTTAAGCAAGGAAGATATTGCTGCCATGAAATTTCATGTGATTATTCAAAGTGGCAGGCGGCTAAAGGATTTTATTGATATTTATTATTTGCTGCAGCATTTCAGTATGCAACAAATGGTTGAATTTTTTACAACAAAATACAGCTACAGCAATGCGATGATAGCAATGAAGGCCGTGAATTATTTTGATGAAATTGACGAAAATATAGACCCTCCCAAACTTTTGGTTCCCATTACTTTAAAACAAATTAAAAACCGCATTCAGGAAGCCACCCTAAAGCCATCTAAAATATTTTAAAATTACTCCACCTCCATCAAAAGATGAAACAGTGGATAATTACATAAATTAACCAAATAGCTGACTGTACATTACCATATAAAATGCTGGTGATTTTTAAAGGTTAAATAAAAAAGGGAATGCTTTGAACCAAACTTGTTATAATGTGCAAGGGATAATAATTAATAATTATCAATGTGTAAAAAAAACGAATTTGAATTTTTATAAAAATGGATCCAGCGTTACTTTTTTACTTCATTTGGGATTACTCTTTTTATACAAACTTTTTTTTTGTACAAGCTATCTTTCTTTGCGCAACATTGTTGCCACAGTCTATCCCGTATTTTAACCGGGACCCGGTTCTACCGCATGCCATTGGGGATCTTTAATGACGTTGTATGTAGAGAAACATAAGCCCGTTATATGGAAACGATTATAATTTTTTTCGTTATTGAGTAAAACAAAAAGCCAATCTTTTATCCTTTGCAAAGTATAGTTAGAAAAATCACCTCATAAAAAAATACCATGCAATCAAAAGCTACATCCACTGAGCAATATTTAAAAAAATTACCTCCCGACAGGAAGGAAGCCATGAGTAAACTCAGAAAAGAAATCCTGAAAAAGAAGTCAACATTTCGATACAACAGACAAAAATAATCAGCGGCATTTTAATATTTCCGGAAAATCGCTTTTTCAAAAATCAAACATGACAAAAACGTAGCTTTGTAACAAATACTTCAGTTACTACCAACTGTTCAACCAAATCGTTCATTATTATAATTTTGCTATGACTACAGACACACTAAAACAAGCCGAATTAAACCAGGTAAAAAACCTGGAAAAAAACACAGGAAAGAAAATGGTGGAATGGACAGCTATCGCCAATAAAAGCGGATTTGAAAACCATGGCGAAATCCTGAATTACCTGAAAACCGAACATGGTATCGGCCATGGATACGCGAACCTTATCGTGCATTATGCAAAACAAAGCCATGCAGGCGCAGCGGAAAACCCAGGTGATTTAATTACAGAACAATATAAAGGAAAAGAAAACCTGAAACCCTGGTATGACAAACTGATGGCCGAAATAAATAAATTTGGAAAGGACGTGGAAATTTCGCCAAAGAAGGCTTATGTCAGTTTGAGAAGAAAAAAGCAGTTTGCCATCATTCAGCCCACTGTAAAAACAAGATTGGATGTCGGGTTAAATATTAAAGGCATTGCGCCGGCAGGAAATGCGGAAGCAGCGGGAAGCTGGAACAGCATGTGTACACATCGTATAAAAGTGGAAGAAGAAAAACAAATCAACAAAGATTTAATCAACTGGATTAAACAGGCATACGAACAGGCAGGCTAAGCTGATTTTAAATTGCCTGGTTCCTTGCAATGTACTATTGTCAAGTCAATATTCATGATTGAACCATTTCATTTAATACCTCCTCAATGCGTTTTTTCAATTCTTCGTATGCTGTATAGCCCCGCGACAATAAATGAAATTTAGTTTCATTTACCTGCATCAATACTGCCGGGAAACCTGTAACCTGTAATTGTTTGCATAGTGCAAATTCGTAGTAAGCCCTTTCTTTATATTCTTCACTTTTTAATTTGGTATAAAAAGTTTCGGGCTGAATAGAATATTTTTCAAGTAAATGCAGGTAGGCTTCATCATCGCACAAATCCCTGCCCTCGTAATGCAGGGCGTATTGCAAATCAGCGGCAAACCCTATTTGCCTTTCAGGATAAAACTCTTTAAAAATACAAAGTGCGATAGCAGGTTTTTCCGATGAGGGGTACCAATCGCTCAGGCCGGGATTGTTGATATGCCATAAGTAATCGGGGCCAAAATGTACGCCTGTATGTTCTTCTACTACTTTATAAGCCTGTTGAATATAGCCAGCGGTCACATTGATATGTTTGGCTTCTTCCGTAATGATCATTCCACCACTTAATACTTCAAATTCAAACTGATCTTTGAAATCTTCGGAAATTTGTTTTATCACCGGGCTAAATCCATAACACCAGCCGCAATATGCATCGTAACAGTAAATTAATATTGGCTTATCCATGCTGCAAAGTTGGTGCGATTTTTCATTCGGATTTTTTTATTTGAATCTTTATGGAAGTGCGATCTCAATTTTATATAGGGGCAGCTTTCTTCTTAACCTTTATCAGGTAATTCAGCAGGGAAGGGAAAGGGCCTTTAAAAATAAATATTACCCTGAGATTGCGATAGGTCAGGAGTGCCGGGTAAGGTTATACCTTGTCCTAATGGGTGCATTTCAAATTTCACATCCTCTTATAAAGGCCGTGGACGATGGCCCACCGATCACGGCTGGCCGCCCCTGGCAGGTGTAACACCAGCCAGGGAAAATTTGAATTGTACCTGTCCGAATATTTATTCAAAAACTGTTCTTATTCATTTTTACTGTATCTTTTATGCCTTATTCATTTTTTTGTGCAATTATTTTTAATGGATTTAACTATTCATAAAAAGAGTAGTCACAATTATTTACATCTAACCTGCTCATCCAAATATACTGCTATGGATAGAAGAGAGTTTTTAATGGCCAAAAAGCCTTCTCAAAAGAAAGTGCTTTTGCATCAGCCTGTCATTGGTTCCAGGGTATTAAGTGGCATTAACCCCTATAGCGGGCCATGGCAAACCAATGAGATAATACACCTGTTGAAACGAACCATGTTTGGGGCAAAAAAATCGGATGTTGATTTCTTTGCTGCAAGGAGCATGTCTCAAACGGTGGATTACCTGCTCAATGTTTCCGTAGCGCAAACACAGCCTGCACCCCCGGTAAAAAATTATCCCGATTCAGTAACGCCAACTGATCCTGATACCGCTATTGCAGCCGGTAATACCTGGGTGGACATGAATACCAATGATGGCGCTGTAAATTCCGGCAGGGTCAATTCATTCAAAAGCTGGTGGTTTGGGCTAATGGTAAACCAGGAACGCAATATCCTGGAAAAACTGACACTTTTTTGGCACAACCATTTTGCTACGGAAACCAATGATATCGGCAGGGCGATCTGGTGTTATCAAAACAACATTGTACTAAGAAAAAATGCTTTGGGCAATTTTAAGCAATTTGTAAAAGAAGTTACATTGGATACTGGTATGCTGCGTTATTTAAACGGGTACTTGAATACCAACACGGCGCCTGATGAAAACTATGCCAGGGAACTGCAGGAATTATTTACCGTAGGTAAAGGGGCCGACAATGCATCGCCGCCATACACGGAGGCAGATGTAATGGCAGCGGCAAAAGTTTTAACCGGCTGGCAGGTAAATGGAACTACCAATACTTTTTTATTTACTGCCGGCAAACATGATACTTCCAACAAACAATTTTCTACATTTTTTAATAATACCATTATTACGGGGAGAACAGGCGCCACGGGCGGCGATACGGAATTGAATGACCTGTTGAGTATGATATTTGCCACCAATGAAGTAGCCATTAATATTTGCAGGAAATTATATCGCTGGTTCGTGTATTACGAAATTGATGCTGCTACGGAACAAAATGTGATTGTACCATTAGCACAAATTTTCCGTTCCAATAATTACAATATCAAACCCGTGTTATCCGCCCTGCTGAAGAGCGAACATTTTTTTGATGCAGCCAACCAGGGATGTGTTATTAAAAGCCCGGCAGATGTGGTAGTGGGCTTATGCCGTGAATTTGCCGTACAATTTCCATTGGTTACCGATTATGTAAATAGCTACTATATGTGGCTTTGGTTGCGGGGCATTAGCCTAAATCTGCAGCAAAACATTGGCGACCCACCCAGTGTTGCAGGCTGGTCCGCTTATTACCAGGCGCCTCAGTTTCATGAAATATGGATCAACTCGGATACCCTGCCAAAAAGAAACCAATACTGCGACCTGATGATTACGACCGGCTATACGCGGAATGGAAAAAATATAAAGATTGATGTTACGCTGCTGGCTTCATCATTATCCAACCCCGGCGATCCCAATGTATTAATCAATGATATAGTTGGTTTCTTATTCCGCATTCCTATATCACAAACATCCAAGGATCAATTGAAGAAAGATATTTTACTGAGTGGCCAAACCAATGATAGTTACTGGACGAATGCATGGAGTGCATACATTGCTAATCCAGGAAATATGACGAATGCCAATATTGTAAAAACCAGGTTGCAAAGTTTGTTTCAATACCTGATGCGGTTATCTGAATACCAGTTATGCTAAATAGTTATACGAGTTTTAAAAAGTGAAAAGTGGTTGAAATCCCGGTTTTAATTATATTTTTTAGAGAAAATAAATAATCACCCAATGCCTGAAACTGTTGAAGGGGTTGGGGTAAATTATTAAAAATGAAAAGAAGAGAATTTTTACAAAGCACGGTCCCCGCTGTGGTATTGCCTGCTGTACTTAATGGCTATTCCATGAAAGCAATGGGCGCCAACTCCCCATTAGTTTCTCTGCTGGAAGGCAGTACGCTAACCGATCATGTATTGGTAATAGTGCAACTGAGTGGCGGTAATGATGGAATAAATACAGTAATCCCTTTGGAAAATTATTCAAAATATTATAATGCCCGTACTAATATTGCTATTGCTGAAACAAAGGCATTAAAGTTGAAAGGAAATAATAAAGTAGGTTTGAACCCGGCGATGACAGGTATGCAAGCCTTGTACAATGAAGGTAAATTAGGCATTATACAAGCAGTGGGTTATCCCCAGCCAAGCTTCTCGCATTTTAGGGCGACAGATATTTGGATGACCGGTTCCGATACCAATCAAGTATTGTTAAGTGGCCTGGCAGGCAGGTATTTGAATTATGAATTTCCTAATTTCCCCAATGGATACCCTTCGGATTCAATGAAAGACCCGCTGTCAATACAGATAGGGTCGGTAACCTCGCTTGCCTTGCAGGGGCCTGCGGTAAATATGGGCATGAGTATCAGCAACCCCACCAGTTTTTACAATTTTTTAAATGGGGTGCAGGATACCGCCCCCAATAATAATGCGGGCAAAGAGCTTACCTACATCCGGTCGGTTGCCAAACAAACCCAGCAATATGCCAACGTAATAAAAGATGCGGCGTTAAATGTAACCGTACAATCCCCTTACCCCGCCAATAATAGCCTGGCAGCCCAATTGCAAATAGTGGCCAGGCTGGTAAAAGGAGGATTAAAAACCAAAGTATATGTGGTAAACTATGGTGGTTTTGATACCCATTCGTTGCAGGCGAATGCCACGGATACTTCCACTGGTAACCATGCCAATTTATTAAAAAATTTAAGTGATGCCATCAAAGCTTTTCAGGACGACCTGAAGTATTTGGGCGTTGAAGACAGGGTAATGGGAATGACCTTCTCGGAATTTGGCCGGAGGATAAAAAGTAATTCAAGTGGTGGCACGGATCATGGCGCTGCCGCCCCGGTTTTTATTTTTGGTAAATATGCCGTTCCTGTTGTTTTGGGCAATAACCCGGATATACCTGCGAATGCTACGGTGAATGATAATGTGCCCATGCAATATGATTTTCGCAGCGTATATGCTTCCATGCTGGAAAACTGGCTCTGTGTAAAAAACGCCGACCTGCAACAGATAATTCTAAAAAATTTCCAAAGCCTGCCCATCATCAATAGTGCGGCATGTAAAATCGTCAATCCCAATATTAGCGGCACTTCATTGATCACCAATTACCCCAATCCCTTTGGCAGTACTACCGAAATCAAGTTTACCACTATTGGTGGCCATACACTGGTTCAGGTAATGGATACCCTTGGTAGGGTATTAGCTACACCGATAGACCGGGAGTATCCGGTACCAGGTACCTATTCGGTTGTTTTTAATAGTGGTGCATTAGCGGCAGGTGTATATTATGCCCGTTTACAAAATGGAGCTATACAACAGGTGAGGACTATGCTAAAGGCCCGCTAAAAATGTATTCAATATAAAATATCAGCCACCTCATTGAGGTGGCTTTTTTATAACACGCCTGTTGGTATTGGTATAATATCAGGGCTCCTGTCCCACCGCAAACTGAAATGCATGTTTTTTTATTTTTTTGTCCAGGCATTTGATCCCTGATTAAGCATCCTTCCGCCATCTGGCGGACTCGTGTACCGCATACCATTGTGGATATTTACCTACGTTTTAATTAGCGAAACATCAACCGCGGTTTACTTGGGCATCCCATTCGCTACCGCATTGGTATCAATTTGAGGAAAAATTTTTGTCCGGGCAGTGAAGCTATGTGGATCATCCTTGCATCGCCCTCTTGTACCGCATACCATTGGGGAACTTTAATTGCGTTTTAAATTAAAAAACTGGTTATTTTATTTGGTTATCGAACAAAATAAAATTCACTAATTTACCCGTTGTGCAGTATATATATATAAAGCCATCTTCTTAAAAAAATTACGGTTGCTTTTATCACAAGGCTTGTTGCAAACAGATGGCACGGATGCGGAACAACAAATAAAAAAAGCCGGCTACAAAAACTGGAACGTGTATGCGAAAAGCCCCTTTGGCAGTGTAGCTTCCGTGATAGAATACCTGGGAAGATATACGCACAAGGTGGCTATAACCAAACACCGCATCATCAGCATTACGGGGTACAGCGTAACGTTCAGGTACAAGGATTATGCAAAGGTTAAATAATAACTTATAACAGTTTGACTTTGTTTTTTATCTTTGTTCGATGAAAAAAGCTGACTTTAATTTTGACATCCGAGCGCGACAGCAGCCTGGTCCATCATTCCGACCGGGGGTCGCAGTATGTCTCGATCCGTTACAGCGAGCGCTTGGCCGAGGCGGGGATTGAACCGT
>JANOTW010000414.1:0-3303 GCA_031416575.1 Ferruginibacter sp. | reverse complement strand
GCCATTTTCGCTTAACACTCCCGAAAGATGGGGACAGCCGTAGTAGCAAAAATGCCCCCGTTAAACTCTATTGTGTCGAGGGCTTTTTTGGAGGGCATTTCTTCTACCCGGATGAATGTTTTGCGCATGTGCTTTATTGTTTATTGTTCTTGTAGACGTTTTTCTGCACTCCTTGTTGCCATTTTCTCTGCATTCCTAATTGCCAAAATCTCTGCAGTGTTGGTTACCGACTACATTGGGAAATAAATATTAATCCGGTGAACAATATTAGTACTATAATTAATGCCATCGCATAATCAGTTACAGCTAACGTTCGAGTATTTGCGAAGGCAGAGAATTCATTGATTGTCAAGCCCGGTACAAATGCCCATTTGAAAATATGTTGTTGAAATTATGAACTAAAGCTGAAAATTGAACGTCGAGCCCGAACCGCTGCTGATGCTTGTACATAGCTGATGTTTCATTGTCCAGCCCTGCTTTTGCAAATACTTTTGTTGGCAGTAGGCATTCTGTTACTTTTTATCTTCGAAATAATCCTGCTTCCCAATTTTTCCTTTAATATAGTCGAGATGGTCAGTGGTCTCAGTGTCACCACCTTTTCTTGTCATACCTACGTTTAAGCGAATTTGTTCTGCTTCAATATCATATATGAGTGAATTTATTTTCTCCCTCATTTTGTAGTATTTATAGGATATTTCTTCAACTTCAGCATATGTTATTTCAGAAATTATAAATCTATGAATTACTCTATTTCTGTCATCATAAAGTGTGTACAATTCTTTAAAAAGAGTTTCATCGATAATTCCTAAATCCTTTGCTTTAGTGTAGACGTCCTTTTCTGATTTTTTCTTATCTGCCAAACCTTGATAAATCCATTCCAATTCAATGTCTGAGTTATTATTTACTAATTGGTTCTTTAAAACAATACCAATTCGGAGTAATGCGTCTATTTGACTTGCAAATAAGCATGTCGCTTCGATGAAGGCTTTATTTTCTACTGCTTTACTTGAAATTAATGAGGTTGCACCAACACCTTGCAAAAACACGTCAAACCGATAAGAATTCAATTGAGCATTACGCTCTGCATCATCTATCAACTTAAAAGATTTAATGCATTCGAATACTATTTTTTCCTTTTCTTCTATAGTTCTATTGTCTAAATCTGGGTCGGCTGAATTCGGATGTGTATAAGTAAATAAAATCCTACGGTCATTTAGCATAATAGTCCATGCTTTTACTGTAAAATCTTTATCCTTGTTGTCAGCATAAGCATAGTATGTTGTGCCGTCAATGTCAACAGGCGTTAACTGTTTTGTTTGTGCTATGAAATTGTTCTTATGTGTTTCGTCCTTAAATGGATTGATAGATAATTGAAATGCGTTAGATTTCCATATTTCATATTCTTGAAACGTATGAACCTTTCCATCTTTTATGGAATACTTCCAAGTAAAGGGAACTTTTACTTCAAATGTTCCTGGGTCGTCAATAAATCTTTTTAACATGAAAAAATTTTAAAGTTGCCGCTAACAGACATGGCTTGCCGAAGTACTTGAATTAGTATTCCGTCAGCCCGGAACCGATGATGATTGAAAAACTGAAGATGAAGATAACAACAAAAAGCTAAATAGATAATGTCGAGCTGGATATGAAGCACAATAGAATTACAAATGCCGAAGATAACTTCCGTCAGCCCGTATTTTGGCAAACCCCATGTTGTACGTTCGTGCTTCTCCTCGGTCTGTGGCGCCCCAAATAGCAGAGTGTGTCCTGTGTGTGGGAAAGCAAGCTCTTTTGCAAGGTTGGCTTTTGTGTGTTGGCTTTGTGTGCCTTGCAAATGTGCTTGCTTTGGCGTGGGTTATTTCTTTTTGCCTTTATTAAGCTGTTTATTCTTTTTTGATTCAGGTAAATAATTTTCTGACGATACTATTTTCTTTCCAGTTTTTATTTCAAGGTCTCGTCTTGCTTTGCCAGCAACCGAACCACCTTGCTTAGCTACAATTTGATTTTCAATAAACCCTTTTGGGTTTCTTGTCTTTACAATTGCACTTGTTGAAGCTTCTCCTAACATTGAAAAAATTAATTCAAGGTCGTTCATGTGGTCTCGGAGATTTTGACTTTTAAGTCCTTTTACTTTCTTGTATTCAGAGGGTGTCAAACCAAAAGTAGCCTTTGAAATTTCTGCTGTAAGTATTGCATATTCTTTTTGCTCTTTTACGCCTCTCGTTTTCCATTCATCGGTTAGTTCTTCACGAATAGCTATGCTACGCATCCGTTTTTCAATCCAGTCGTCAGGATAACCTTTAAGTTTGTAGAGTTCTCTGGTGCGTTGTGTCGCCAATTCAGGATTTTCGATTTCATCTAATCTGTCAGAGCCTACTTGTGCTAACCATAGTTTAAAAGGTTCTGCTTTAGGAGATGGAATTGACTGAATGATTCTTAAAAGTCCTTGTGCATTGGCACAATTTAGCTTTTGTTTGCCGCCAGCAGTATCAACAAAAAGGGGGGTGACAAGTTGTCCCCACCCTTGCGAAAGGAGTTCGTCCCGTTTACGCATTTTTTTAATATAGTCAGTAGCGTTCGGAGTATCTGTTAACACCTGCACAACATCGGCTACAACGAAATACCATTTTTGGTCTGGTTCATTCCAGACTGTTCGTATCTGTTTGCTTTCAAATAATTTAATATTGCTCATATTCAAATTTAGCAATAAAATGCCAATGAAAATTAGGTGTATATTTGTTTTGCGATGGCTGGCTGGCTGGTTCCTCCTCTCCCAAACTCGTGTTGGTGATGAAACCAGCTTTAGTTTTTTATAGATGTTTCGGCTTAATAAATATTGAAGCAATTAAGCCAATTCCCACAATTACATCTACTACATTCCAAACAACTCTTCCCAAAGCAATTTTAATTAACGGTTGAAATAAGATTGCCAAACAAACATAAATTATAACCTCTCTTTTATGCCCTTGTTCATTTGCATTGTATGCAAGTATGGCGAAGCATAGAGATGTGCAATTGTCTGTTGAGGTTTAACCTGGTCGCTACCCGTAGCACAGCGCATGCTGGAAAAATATGGCACGGATATTACGCTGTGCCCGCAATGTAAACGGGGCAGGCTGGTGCTGGTGAAGGTTGTTTATCCAAAAGCATACGCAGGCCCGGTGGTGCTGTCGCCCGGCATTGATGCAACATCCGCTATCCGCAACAAGGCATCACCATAAAATAAAAAGTATAATAAAAATGGATGTAGAAAAACTTACCGGAAAACAACCGTTCCACCAGCAATCATTGGTGGGTAAGGGA
>JANOTW010000413.1:0-3549 GCA_031416575.1 Ferruginibacter sp. | reverse complement strand
AGAAGCAACTAATGATGCGAAAAAAAGTATCCAATATAATCCGGTAGATTTTTTTGTGGTTTCCATTGTTTAAATAATTTTGGCAAAAATAGGGCAAAACATACAAATGAGAAAATTGATAATTGGATAATTGATAATTGGATAATGGATAATTGATAATGGGATAATGGATAATTGATAATGGATAATGGATAATTGATAATGGATAATTGATAATGAGATAATTGATATTATACTGCGCAAGGGATAAAAAAGTGAGTAAAAATTTTTGTCCGGGCAGAGAAGCAATGAGCATCATCGTTGCATCGCCCTCTTGTACTTAATACCATTGGGCAACTTTAATTACGTTTTATATTAACTGGGGAACGTATTTTATTTGGTTATTTTACAAAATAAATATCACTAATTTATCCCTTGCGAAATATATATTTGATAGTGAATAATAGCTGATAACTTCAATTCAAAGTGTTCTCCATTTAATGATTGAAGTTGAGCTTGAAAAAATTATCAATTATCAATTAAAAAATTATCAATTATATTTCCCCTATTTGTCGTGTATTTTTTCATTTTGCATCAAAGGTTTTATATTGCTGTTTCTTAACCATTTCAATAAATGATACTTAACTTTTACATCCGGTTTTCAACAAAATTCGGACAATCATTGTTTGTTTCCGGAAGCAACAATGCTTTAGGAAATGAGGATTTTACCCAAGCCGTTTCGTTAAAATATTTTAATGATGAATTTTGGCAGGGTAGGGTGGAGATTCCCGCCACAGATTTTAATACAACAGACATAGAATACAGGTACATTCTTAAAGAAGCAGATGGGGCCCAGGTAATTGAATGGGGTGATGACAGGGTGATAGAAGTTAAAAAAATAAAGGTCGGCGAAATCGTATTGATTGATACCTGGAACCATGCCGGCCAAATTGAAAATGCGTTTTTTACAAAAGCCTTCCAAAAAGTTTTATTAAAATCAAAGGCTGCATCCGCAAAGCCGAAACTAATCAAAACATATACTCATGAGTTTAGGGTAAAGGCCCCGCTGCTAAAGGGTGATGAAGTATTATGTGTGGGAGGTAGCGGCTTGCAACTTGGTGAATGGAAAACTGGCAGCCCGCTGTTTCTTTCAAAAGAAGGGAATTGGTGGACCATAAGGTTAAATTTTTCTGATGAAATTTTTCCGATAGCCTATATGTACGGCGTGTATAATACCAGGGAAAAGAGCTTCCAGGGCTTTGAATCAGGAAAGAACAGGACATTGAACAGCAAAAGTGGCAAACCCTCACTCACTATTATTCATGATGGATTTGCGCAACTTGCTTTTCCAAACTGGAAGGGGGCCGGGGTAGCTATTCCTGTTTTTAGTTTGCGCAGCGGTAATGGATTTGGTACCGGGGAATTTGCCGATATGAAATTATTAGTGGATTGGGCGAAAATAACCGGGCTGAAATTAATTCAACTATTGCCCATTAATGATACAACGGCAACTCACACTTTCCTCGATTCTTATCCTTATGCCGCCATCTCCGCATTTGCTTTACATCCTTTGTACCTGAACCTTGAAAAAGTTGCAGGTAAAAAAAATGCAGCGGTCATTAATCCATTAAAGAAAAAGCAAACTGAGCTGAATAATTTACCGCATGTTGATTATGAACAGGTGATGAAATTAAAATTTACTGTTGCAAGGGAACTATTTATTTTACAGAAGGAAGAATTTTTAAATGACACAAAATATTTTGAATTTTTTGAGTTGAACCGCCACTGGATGGTACCCTATGCGGCATTTTGTTATTTAAGGGACAAATACAAGACGGCGGATTATAATCAATGGAAGTCACAAAGCACATTTGATGAAGCTGCTATTCAGCGATTGGCTTCACCCACTCAAAAGCACTATGATAGTATTGCGTTCCATTATTTTATTCAGTACCACCTGCATTTGCAATTAAAGGAAGCAACCGCTTATGCTCATAAAAATGGTATTATCGTAAAGGGTGATCTTCCCATTGGAATTTACCGTTATGGCTGCGATGCATGGATGGCCCCGGAACTGTACAATATGAATGCACAGGCAGGGGCACCGCCGGATGATTTTGCCGTTAAAGGGCAAAACTGGGGATTCCCAACTTATAACTGGAAAAAAATGCAGGAAGATGGTTTTGCGTGGTGGCGTAAGCGTTTTGAGCAGATGAGCGAATACTTCGACGCCTTCCGTATTGATCATATCCTTGGATTTTTTCGCATTTGGAGTATTCCTTTGCATGCGGTAGAAGGGATAATGGGGAAATTCGTACCAGCCATTCCCATTCATATCAGTCAATTGTACCAGCAGGGTATTTCGTTTCAGCCTCACCGCTACTGCAAACCATATATGCCTGATTATATTGTAAATGAAAGTTTCGGCGGGGAAGCGGATTATGTAAAAGGCCATTTCCTTTTTTGGAATGATGGAACTTTTCAGTTAAAACCTGATTTTGATACGCAAAGAAAAGTAGAACATTACTTTAGCCGGCAACCGGAATCAGCCAGGAATCATTTGATCAAATACGGCTTGTTTGATATGATCAGCAATGTGATATTTTTTGAAGAAGAAGGCTCACAAAACCAGCAGCTTCATTTCCGTATTAATATGGATCAAACTACTTCCTACAGGGATTTGGACGATCATTCAAAGCAAAAGCTACAACAACTATATATCAATTATTTCTTCCAGCGCCAGGATGATTTTTGGAGGAAGGAAGCCATGCATAAATTACCGGACCTAAAGAGAAGTACCAACATGCTGGTTTGTGGCGAAGATTTAGGCATGGTGCCGGCTTGTGTTCCAGAGGTGATGAGACAATTAGGACTATTGAGTTTGGAAATACAGCGCATGCCAAAGGATACTAAAAGCGAATTTTTTCACCCGGCGCATGCCCCTTATTTATCAGTGGTAACACCCTCTACACATGACATGAGTACAATCCGTGGATGGTGGGAAGAAAATCCTGCAAAAACACAGCGTTTCCATAATATTATTTTAGGCCATTCCGGGGCTTCCCCCTTTTTTTGCGAGGCGAAAATTAATAAAGAGATCGTAATCCAGCATTTGTATTCCCCGGCTATGTGGAGCATTTTTCAATTGCAGGATATAATGGGAATGGATGATAACATAAGAAGGGATGATCCAAATGAGGAACGAATCAATATCCCAGCCAATCCAAAGCATTACTGGAAATACAGGATGCACCTGGACCTGGAAGATTTATTGAATAAAAAAGAGTTTAATAAAGAGTTGCAAACTTATGTTGCTGCAAGCGGCAGGTAGAAAGATAATATGCTATACCGGGCAAGGGATAAATTAGTTATATTTTATTTGGTTCCTTAAAGAGATAAAACAAGCTACCCCATCCCTCCCGATGAACCGGGACAGGCTTTCCCGAAAAATCGGGATGTTCCAAAAAGGGGTAAAAATTGTTAATTTAAAACGCAATTAAAGTTCCCCAATGGTATTCAGTACAAGAGGGCGATGCAACGATGTTGAGCAATGAAATATAGCCTGGACAA
>JANOTW010000412.1:0-5359 GCA_031416575.1 Ferruginibacter sp. | reverse complement strand
AGTATGTGCTGTCCGACATACGTCGTAGATTTGTTCATTATTGTTAGATTGATGAGTGGTATCAGCAAACTAACAAAAAAGGGGGCTCACTGCCCCCTTTTACTACTTTTTTCTCATATCTATCTCGGACAATAGTGATTTATTATCTAAACGCAGCAACTCTTTAATTAATAAATATTTTTGTTGTAAGATTTTGACACCATATTCAATATCTGCTTCCGGTTTTCAAATTTCTGATTGGTGTACGAAAGAGAAAATTATCGCAAATAAAGTTAATGACAATTTTGAATCATCTTACCAATTTTAGAATAATTTTTGGTGAGCAAGGTGTTTGCTACTACCCATTTTCTTTCTTACCCTGGCTGGTGTCCCACCAGCCAGCGACAATTTGGGATGCAACACTTACGTACCCCGCTATTTTTAATCACTACTTTTACATGCAAAACAAACATTTATGGGCATTCGGATTTTTATTACCGGCGGAACCTTTGATAAAGAATACAATGAAATCAATGGGCAATTATATTTTAAGGATACACATTTACATGACCTGCTTGAAATGGGACGCAATAAAGTTTCAATAGAAATAAGGACCCTGATGATGATTGATAGCCTTGAAATGACAACTGAAGACCGTGGGCTCATCGTACACCAATGCAAACATTGTGATGAAGACAGGATAGTAATTACGCATGGAACAGATACCATGGAAGAAACAGCGAAGGTATTGGGACAGGCGGTTACAAATAAAACAATCATACTTACAGGCGCCATGATACCCATCAAGTTTGGTAGTTCTGATGGTTTATTTAACCTGGGTAGCGCCCTTGCCTTTGCCCAGGCTTTGCCGGCAGGCGTTTATGTGGCAATGAATGGAAGATATTTTAATTGGGATAATGTGCGGAAGAACAAATTGACGGGCATCTTTGAAGAACTGAAATAATCCAAGCCGGGAAGCGGGATAAATGAAAGAATCAAAAGGAAGCGGATTCGTTTTTATATCAGTAAACATCAACTCCTTGTCAAATTGAATACCATCATAAATATCCCGGCACATCAGGCTGATGGGCGGGCATAAGCGCCCTCCGGGGATAAAAGTAAGAAAAATGGGTTCGCTGCCCTCAGGGCCAAAACAAACACCCCTTAACTTATCGTCATCATTAATTCCATCAAAGGGATTTGTTTTCCATTCCAGGGTTTTACAAATGTCTGTTACTTCTTCTATCAACTGGCCCAATAGGCCTTCGCTGATGATGTTGCCTGAATAATGTATTATACTGCGCAAGGGATAAATTAGTGATATTTTGTTTTGTTCAATAAACAAATAAAATAGGCTACCCCATCCCCCAAAGGGGTTAATTGTTAATTTAAAACGTAATTAAAGTTGCCCAATGGTATTAAGTACAAGAGGGCGATGCAACGATGATGCCCATTGCTTCAATGCCCGGACAAAATAAAATCGTACGCACGTTTTTATTCCTTGTGCAGTATGATAATCCCATAAAATAATTTTTAGCCCTAAGGCAGTTAAGCAGGGTACATGGAAAAAGTTTAATTTTATTCGGGAAATATTTTAAACAAATAGGTTCTCAGGGAAATTTACAGGCTTTTTTCGGATAAAAAAATGCAGCTTTGTTTTAGTTTGAACCCGCAGGAAAAAATTGCTGCAACTGCTATAAAAGCAGCATTTACCTAAACACAATCATAAAAAAATTTTAATCATAAATAAATAGTTACTATGCCTATAACAGCAGCTCAATTTGATCAACTGGTAGTTTATTCCCTTAGGATTGAACTACTCAACGGAAGAGTTCTTTTTTATAGAATCGATACCGGCGCCAGGGAGTATTTAATAAACAAGTTAGGTACAAATTGCGAAGGGTCCGAAGAGAATAAGGACATTGATTATTTGTGGTTTGAAACTTCTTTGGAAAGGCAGGTGATGATCAATACCAATGAAATCGTAAGGGTAACATTTTTGATAGATTATTTTCAGGAAACAGATTATTCCAGGGGATATTATGACAACTTCGAGGTGGTGGAAAAAGACACTTCGCTTGTACCAAAACAAACCCCGGAAGGCGATATCAGGATGTATGTACTGGATGAAGAGTTTTTGCCACAGGCCATCATTTATCATAAGGGAAAATCCCCGGATAATAACTATGATACCAATCCTATTCTGTACTTCAGCCTGAATGAAGGTTGCCTGGATACTTTCGCTCTCGAATTGGATAATGCAATGCCATTGCGGCAGTTTATCAATCTTGTAGATAATGATGGCGAGGAAACTTTTATTCCTTTACGGCAAATCATTGTAATGGAATTCGACAACAACCTGTTATATGACGTAGAAAAGGAGTCGGGATTCGAAAGCGATTTTGATTTTGATGAAGAGCAGGATGAAACGGGTGGAAATAATATTTTTTTTGCTGAAGAAACGGAAGAAATACTTCACAACGATCCTGGTTTTAGCGAAAACCCGGTAGAAGCATTCAACTTCGATCTTCTATTTGACAAACAGGCGGGTCAAATGTTCGATAGGGATTTCTTGTTTGATGAAGAACCTGGCGAAAATCCCCGGCCTGATGATAAACCAGGTAAAGAAAAGGGCAAGGATGATTTTGAAAAATAAATATTAAATTATTTGAAAAACCAACATTTTGTTTGAAAGGCCGGATACCTTCCGCGGCATCCTTGATTTTACACAGTACAAAGACTTCGTGCAATTAAAATATTAGTAAACCTTTATAAAGATTACCTATGCCATTTGAATCATTATACAGTGACCTGCCCCATCTTGCACTGAACGAAACCAAGGCAGTTAATTTACCTTTGGCGGAAAATGAGTTTGGCTTGCCTGCCGGTACCTATTTATTCGTGGAAATGTTTTGCAACGAAAAAGATTGTGATTGCCGCAAGGTAATATTTTTAGTATTTCAAAATAAACAAAAAGACCCCTGGGCATATATCAGCTATGGCTGGGAATCTGAATCGTTTTATAAAAAATGGTTGCGGTCTGATGATAAGGCATTGGCAAGGCAACTGATGAAGCCTTCCTTATCGCAAATAGCCCCGCAATCAGTTCATGCAAGAAAAATATTAGGATTGTTTATTAAAATGTTGCTTCCCCAAACTTCATATTTAGCAAAGGTTAAAGAACATTATAAATTGTTTAGAAAGGGCTTATAGAATGAACTCCTTTTCGAAAGGTTGATACCAGGGAGATAAAAATTACTGTTCAGGTTCAATTTAAGGGCATCTCCAAAAACCTGTGTTTATGTTTTAACCTCACCTTTAATTCCTCTCCAAAGGAGAAGATGAGGAAGGTTTTAGAGATGCCCTTAAAAGATTTGCTGCATATTTTTTGTTTAGGGTTACCCTTGCTGAATGGCACGCAAGCCGCAACAATCCGTTACTGCAATTACAAAAAGCAATTCTTTGAGGTCGCAATTTGCGGCCTCAAACATTTGAGGTTTCAAATTGATTGATGCCTCAAAACAAAAAATGCAAGTACAATTCGTGTTATCAAACCCATAAAAACCAATTGTACAGTTAAACTGTTTATGCTATCCACAAAATAGAACTGAATAATAAGCCAAACAACTATGCAAATAATAAAAACCATCCAAAACAGGATTTACGAAATAAGGGGCGAAAGGGTAATGCTGGACAAGGACCTGGCAGCTTTGTATGAAGTGGAAACCAAACATTTAAACGAAGCTGTAAAAAGAAACCTTAAACGTTTTCCACCCGATTTTATGTTTCAGCTTACAAAAGAAGAATTTGAAGAATTCAGGTTTCAAATGGAGGCCCTGGAAAACAGTAACCTCTTCAAGTCAAAAATTACCACCTTAAAAGTAGAAGACAATTCTTTAAGGTCGCAATTTGCGACCTTAAAAAAAGGAAGGGGCGTGCATAGCAAATACCTGCCTTATGCCTTTACCGAACAAGGCGTAGCCATGCTAAGCGGCGTATTAAACAGTGACAAAGCAATCAACATGAACATTGCAATCATGAGGGCTTTTGTTGAAATAAGAAAGGTTTTACTAAAAGAAAACGACTTGAAAGAACAGATGAAGCAAATAAAAGAAAGGTTGGGCGAACATGATGTTCAGCTAAATCAAATTTACGATGCGATGGAAAACCTGCTGGATGAAAAAGCCGCTGAAAGAAAATGGAATGATAGGGAAAAGATTGGGTTTATGAAGTGAATAATGTTAATAAGGTAAATAGGGTAAATAGGGTAAAAAAGGTAAAAAAGGTAAAAAAGGTAAAAAAGGTAAATAAGGTAAAAAAGGTAAATAAGGTAAATAAGGTAAATAAGGTAAATAGGGTAAATAAGGTAAATAAGGTAAAAAAGGTAAAAAAGGTAAATAAGGTTTATAGAGCAGGTTAGATATTTGATTAAATCCTATGATGGATGTAAATTAAAACATCAAATCATTTCCTATTTAAGATTTTTATTCAACACTAAAACAGATTTATTGATATTTCTTCATTTTTTCCCCAATTACAATGGATATTTGCAAAATAATTCAAAACAGTAAAATTGATTAATATGCCAACTACTTTGTTTGATAAAGTGTGGGATGCACACGTAGTAAGAAAAATTGAAGATGGCCCCGATGTATTCTTTATTGACAGGCATTTTATTCATGAAGTTACCAGTCCTGTTGCATTTTTGGGTTTAGAAAGCAGGGGAATAAAAGTGATGTATCCTGAACATACTTTTGCAACCGCCGATCACAATACGCCTACCATCAATCAACATCTGCCGGTACAGGATCCATTATCCGCCAACCAGTTAAAAGCCCTGGAGCAGAATTCAGCCAGGCATGGCATATCACACTGGGGGCTTGGTAATCCTAAAAATGGTATTGTGCATGTGGTGGGCCCCGAAAATGGTATTACGCTTCCGGGAATGACGATTGTTTGTGGGGATTCTCACACTTCCACACACGGTGCATTTGGCGCTATCGCCTTTGGAATAGGTACTTCCGAAGTGGAAATGGTTTTATCTTCTCAATGTATAATGCAGCCAAAGCCGTTGAAAATGCGTATAAACGTAAACGGTACGCTGGGTAAAGCGGTTACCCCGAAAGATGTTGCGCTTTATATTATTTCAAAACTAACCACTGCGGGTGCAACAGGGTATTTTGTTGAATACGCAGGTAATGTGTTTGAAAAAATGAGTATGGAAGGCCGTATGACGGTATGTAATATGAGTATTGAAATGGGTGCCCGTGGTGGTATGATCGCACCGGACGAAACCACTTTCTCCTATATCAACGGACGTGAACTGGCGCCCAAGGGTGCAGCATGGGATAAGGCGCTGGATTACTGGAAAAAACTCAAA
>JANOTW010000411.1:0-4616 GCA_031416575.1 Ferruginibacter sp. | reverse complement strand
TCCCCCGTTGGCGCAAGCTTGGTAGCAAAGGTTTGTGAGTTGGCCATGCTTGTGCCGTGTAGTACCAGGATGAAGAAATAATAACAAAGCCCCTCACGGGGCTTTTGTATTTTAGCTAAGCGCTTTTTTAATTTTACGATTGGAGATAAAAGAATCAAGGAACTCAAAAACGAGTTCCTTATCTTTTTCATTTAGCTTATCAATATCCTGTATGCGGTTTAGCGTATTAGTGTTCAGTTCAGTATCCGTATTACCCACGAGCCAATCCAACGACACTTCAAGAATTTTAGCCATGTTGGCGGCCGCCTCGATAGAAGGCTTCATCTCATCCCGTTCATATCTACCAATCACCGGCCCTTTAGTGTGGAGCTGTGCGGCCAGATCTTCCTGGCTGATACCCTTTTTTTTTCGGGCTTGTGTTAACCGTTTACCAAAACTCATAAGTGCTATTTAATACAGTAAAATGGGATAATGTTCAAAATTATAACCCTGATAGGTGCTAACCAAATCTAATAAATTTTGTTCTTTAAAACTGATAAGTTATGTTTGCAACTGATAAGTACTAAAAAACTTTTTTTTATGGAGCAAAAACTAAACATAACCAACCCGGAGGCGATGACCTACACCACGGAAGAATTAGGCTACACCATTTTAGGCGGCATCCGGTTAGAAGGACTGGACAGATTAAGAGTAACAATAAAGATTGAAGTAATAAACAGAAAGTTCCAGCACTACCTGAACAATCCCGATATAGCAGCGCTGGCCATCAGACAGAATTTAGATTTATACAGCATTACACAAGTGGAGAAATTAGCCAGGCTAATTGCGGACCGTTTAGAGGTAGGTGTCACAGCAGTGAGCAAAGATTTATCCTACATCACCAATGAGTTAGAAAGGTACAGGCTGCAACAGATAGAAAAAACGCAAGCGCAAAAAAAGCAGCAGGTAAAAATATTAAGTGAAGCAGAGAAAGCAGCAGCACAACAATTTTTAGAAAGTAACAACCTGATGGAAGTTACAAACGAACTGATCGGCAAAAGCGGTGTGGTAGGCGAAGAAGAAAACAGGATCATCATGTATTTAATTTTTGTGAACAGGAAAAGAGAAAAGCCATTACACATTATCAGCTTTGGAAGCAGCGGAGCAGGTAAATCACATCTACAGGAAAAGCTTGCAGAGCTTGTACCCGATGAAGATAAAATAGAAAGCACCAGTTTAACCAGCAATGCACTTTACTATTACGGAACCTATGAAATCAGGAATAAATTATTGCTTATTGAAGACATGGACGGAGCCAGTGAAATTTTATATGCACTAAGAGAGTTAATGAGCAAATCGAGGATAACAAAAATCTTCCCGAAGAAAGATGAACGGGGCATGACCAGGACAGTAACCTTAACAGTGAATGGCCCTGTAACCGTTGCAGGATGCACCACACAGGAGAAAGTATATGAAGACAATGCAAACCGCAGCTTTTTAATTTACATCAATGAAACGGCAGGGCAGGACGAAAAAATAATGGAGTACCAACGGAAAAAATCAGCCGGGACAATCAACACCGAAGAAGAAAGAAATATCAAACAGCTTTTACAAAACACACAAAGAATATTGCAGCCTGTAAGTGTAATCAATCCTTATGCAGAGCAATTAAAAATACCCAATGAAGTTTTTAAACCAAGAAGGAGCAACAGCCATTACTTACAATTTATTGAAGCAGTAACTTTTTATCATCAGTACCAGCGGGAACAAAAGGTAGATAAAAGCAGCGGGGAGATTTATATAGAAACCACTTTAGAGGACATTGCAGCCGCAAACAAACTGATAAAGCCAATACTGTTACGAAAGAGCGATGAACTGAATAATGCCTGTCGTAATCACTTAGAACAACTAAAAAATTACCTCAAAGAAAACAACCGTTCATTGTTCAGCACAAGAGAAGTAAGGCAAGCCTTACGCATCAATACCAGCAATCAAAAAAGATACATGCTGCAACTGTATGCCAATGGTTTTATAAAAAAGAGCAGCGGCAGCAAAGCCCAGGGCTTTACTTACGAAGTGGTGAGTTACGAAGAATACACACAACTGCAGGACAGCATCAGCAACGTATTAGATGAAGCCTTGCAAAAGTTAAGGGCGGAGGTTCAAAGTCCAAAGCTGGTTCAAAAGAAAAATGGGCTACTGAAACACAAGCCGGCAAAGGCTTTAGCCGAAACAGTTCAATAGTTCACCAAAAGATACAAGCATCCCAAAAAATTTATTGCAATGAAAACATTAACGCTGCAAAGTGAAGCGTACAGGTATATTATTGCCAGCTTCAAAGAATGGCTCCAAACGATTGGTTACAGTGAACAAACCGTTTACCAGTTGCCCAACTACATACAGGAATTTTTATTTTATGCTGAAAGTAAAGGCTATGCAGGGTTGTATCAGATTACAAACGACTTAATCAAAGAGCATTATTACAAACTGAAATTACGGACCAACAAAAGAAAAGGCGGTGCATTAAGTGCAGGTTATCTAAACAAACATTTACAGGCGTTCCACAAGTTCAGCGATTACCTGCGGCAGAACGGAAGATTATTGTTACCAAAGCTTGACATACAAACCGAAGAAGATAACAGCGAAGTAACCGACATACTTACACAGCAGGAAATAAAACAACTCTATGAAATAACCAACCTGCAATACGAACAAAAGAAAAATGATAAAGGAATAGTTTATTACGAAGCGATGCAGTTAAGGGATAGGGCAATGTTAAGTATTTTTTATGGTTGTGCATTAAGAAGAAATGAAGGGGTACACCTTGATATTGGCGATATACATTTTGAAAAAAGTTTGTTGCATGTAAGAAAAGGGAAAGGCTATAAAGAAAGAATGGTGCCGGTTACAAAGCAGAGTTTACAACACCTGCAAAATTATTTATACGATGCCAGGCCCTACTTCTGCAACGACAAGAACGAAGCATTTTTTGTAACACAAGTCGGCAAGAGGTTAGGCGGTACAATGATGCTGATAAGATTAAAGCAACTGATACAATTTACAGGCAATGCGGAACTGATGCAAAAGGATATACACCTGCACACATTACGCCACAGCATTGCAACACATCTTTTACAAAACGGTATGAAGCTGGAAAGGATAAAAGATTTTTTGGGGCATGGCAGCTTAGACAGCACACAGATTTACACCCATTTTTTACAAACAGAAAATAAAAATGATTATGCAAACCGGGTATGATTACTCAAAGTTCAAAGAGTGGCTGATACTCAAAAAGTACAGTCCTGCAACAACAGAAACCACCGTTCGGATAGTAGAATATTTTAGGGGATGGGCAGAGGGCGAAAGCATTACAGAGTTGGAAGAAATCAGTTACCAGGACGCAATGAGTTTTATGCAATGGAGCAGCAAGCATGGGGCATCACAAAAAACGATTGGCAATTACTTAACCCATGTAAGAAAGTTTTACCAGTTCCTGATCAGTGAAGGCGAAGTAAAAGAAAACCCGGTTGCCCATATAAAAGTGCAGGGCATCAAAAGAAAAATTTACTATGATATTTTAAATGTGGAAGAACTGCAAACCCTTTACCAGCAATATCCCACAACGATTGAACGAGAAGCAAGTCTTCCCCCTTCGGGGGAACGGAAAGGGGGCTATCCACCACAGCAGAAAAATATTTTATCAAGAAGAAGAAACAAAGTGATATTGGGATTATTGGTTTACCAGGGATTGAGAGTTGAAGAAGTCGCGGCGTTGAATTTACAGGACCTGCAGTTGAGGGAAGGAAAGATAACCATCCACAGCCAGAGAAGAACAGCAGCCCGGACAATGCGTTTAGAAAGCCACCAGGTTTACGAGTTGATGGATTATGTACATGAAATAAGAAAGCAGTTTATAGAAGTCAGCGGCGCAACGGACAGGTTATTTATCCAATGGAGGAAAGGCGAAAACTTTTATGGCATTACTCAAATGATGCTGGCACGCTTACGAAAAATAAACAGCAGGATAAAAAACTTTGACCAGATAAGGGCATCCGTAATTACAGCATGGCTAAAGCAATACGATTTACGAAAGGTTCAATATTTAGCCGGGCATAAATATGTAAGCTCAACAGAAAGTTATAAGGCAAATAATATAGATGAACTACAGGACGACATAACAAAGTTCCATCCGCTTTAATGCAACAAACTTTAGAACACAGCCCGGCGACATCAATAAACATCAGCAGCAAAATAAAGCCGGGCAGGCCCACCGCACAGCCACGGCTAAGGCTTGAGCCAACACACAGAACCCACAGCACACAAGCCTTATGCGGTGTTGCAGTCAGTTTTTTTTGTCATGGTTTTTGTAAGCCGACACACCTGCAGCACATCCCGATAAAAATCGGGAAGAGCTGCACCCGCCGCACAGAACAAAAACACACGCCAAAAAAAACCGCCTGAAGCTACATTAACATAAAGTGGCCTTATAGGAATTTTTTCCTACGCCCATGTAAACATGCCAACGCAAAAAAATCCTATAAGCACTTTATGTTAAGTAGCCAACACCGCACCAACAAAAAAAAATAATGCCCCGCCAAACAGCCCTGCTAATTATTTTTTTTTGTTGAGCCGTGCCA
>JANOTW010000410.1:0-9112 GCA_031416575.1 Ferruginibacter sp. | reverse complement strand
AAGATTAGGCAATGATGGTTTATTTTTCATAACTAAAATGATTTATGGCGGTAAAATTACATCAAATATTTTGTATTCCAAAAATGTCACCAAATACAATAGTTCATATAAAATGCTGAGATACAAGGGGTTAATAAAAATCGCCATCTTTTAATTTAGCAATTACAGTCTAAAAAATTGGGAAATAGTAATCAGGTAGTAAAATAAACCATGCCTATAAAAAGGCTGATGCATCGGGATATTTAGCGTAACAACACAACATTACATGTAAAAATCTTGTGTATTTTGAGCTATTAAACAAAAGAAAGCCCACCTGGTATGGGTGGGCTTTTTTGCAATTTATTGCCTGCTTATTTGGGTGACAAATGTTTTTGTTTTATTGAAAGATTCAATTTTGAGATAATAATTCCCCTTACTCAGGTTTTCAATATTTAGTGAAAAATCTTCAAAACCAATTTGCTTATTTATAACTACCTGGCCCATTGAATTTGTAACAGATACATTAATAACCTTAATGGAAATATCTTTTCCGGTAGCGATAAATATTTTTCCATTAGAAACCGTTGGATAAACATTTGTAATAAAATTAGTTTTCGGGGACTTTATCAATACTGTTTGGCTATGCTTATAAGTACCATCAATATCTATCATTTTTAGCCGGTAATAAATATCACCTTTGTCAAAATTCGCCCCATTATCATTGATTGAATAGGTTTTGGAAAAATTGGAATGTCCGGCTGCAGGCAATGAGATTACCGGCCTGAATTCATTTTCGTTCCTGTATTTCCTTTCAACTACAAATTCCTTTGTATTAAATTCAAACGAAGTTGTCCATTGAAGATGGTTGTAATTATTTTGCCTTTGTGCGGTAAAGGATGTGAGCGTAACCGGAAGTACAGACCCTATCGTGGAAACAAACAATCCATTTCCATGTGTTCCTAAAAGCAAGGTGTTATCGTTATGCCTTACTGCAATTGAAGTAATGACGGATTGGTCAATTACACCTGATCCTTCCTTAACCCAGGCGGTATTATTTGCAGTCGCCTGTGAAGACCCGTTTATGTTTACCGTACTAAACAGGCCGACTGAAGTGCCTGCGTAATATTCAAAATCCACCGCATTACCATTTTGCTTTGCAATGATAGCACAGGAACGAAACGAAGGCAGATCGAGCTTGCCTGCTCCCGTACCCTCTACAATAACCCATGTGGGGGCCGCGGTGGTTGCATTGCCCGTCCAAAATACACTTGGTACGCCATAGTTGGATATTACAGCCATTACCGTATCGTCATTATAAGGCGCTACGGCAATGCCCAAAACCCTTGAACCGGCTGTAATTCCTGCAGGCGTTATATCAATTGGCGAAGCACTAATAGCTGCGTTCCGGGGATCATCCAACCTGTAAATTTTGGCATTATTGGTTCCCATATATAAAGCGCTTTGGTTTGAGTAAGCACCCCGGGTAGTTGCGAAGCTGGTAATACTGTTCCCGTCAACTATAGCGGTAGCCACCGCATCAATTTGTGTCCATCCACTACCTGTAGAAACCGTTGATGCATTGGTGGTTCTCCAAAGGCGGTTGTTGTTAGCGTAATATAAATCCTCCGTATTATCCGGATCTAAATGAAATAAAGTAACAAATAAACCCTTGTTGGTTTCCGCAGTTGGCTTTATCGCGGTTAAGAAATTTGGCGCTGATGCAGGAAGCCGCCGATAGATATTCCCTTCCTGTGTAGCGCAGTAATGAAAAGCATTTCCACTTGAAATACCGGTGGATGCCCCGTCCCCGCCAAATACCAATGTGAAACTGCCTGTGCCGGTTGTGTTATGGGTAGTTCCATTATCCTGGGCGCCACCTAAATATTTTGTGCTTCCCAATGTAGGGTCAATAGCTACAAAATAATACTGGAAGGTTTGGTAATTATTATTTAATGAAGCCCAACTTACGGGGCTTGCCGTAAAATCACCTGTCACATGTAAACCACCGTCATCGCCGGTTGTGAGCTTAACAGATGAACCGGGTTCAAAAACCAATGCATGTATATCAGCATGATGGTTTGTGTATGGGTTATAATTTAAGTTGCTATTATATCCTCCTATCCTGTTACCACTGGTTGTTACTGGAGTTGCAAAACCATCGGATGAGCGATATAAATTTGTTCCTCCAATAACAACATAATTTTCATCATCAGGTTTAACGGATACCACCATATCATAACCGCCCTGAACCGAAAAAGGATCATTACCACTTAAATTACCACCCGCTTCATCGGGCAGGTTTGCAGATCTGTCAAGCCAAATACCAGTTGCATCATCATACCTGAAAAAATCGGCTTCAATACCACCCGTAGTAGCATTATCATAAAGCGCATATAATATATTCTGGTTTGAAGGCGCCAGCGCAAGTACGATTCTTCTATAGCTTCCCACGGTTTTCCAACCAGTTACGACATCGCTGTTTGCAATGCGAACCCAACCCCCGCTATCCCCTGTTACAGATCGCCAAACCCCATCCCTGGTGCTTCCAAAATTAGTGGTACCAGCTAAACCAGCGTACAGGATACCAGCATTGGTACAAACTATATCAGTCATGTCGCCACTACTAGCACCAGCCGGGGCGCTTAATACAAAAGTCCAGTTGTTTCCTCCATTGGCGGATTTAAATATTCCGCCAACAGAAGCAAAATACACATTACCGTTTACAGGATTTACAACAACCTTACTTATCAGGTCCCGAAAAGTATCAAACGTCTCCAATACACCCAGGTTGGAATTGGGTAACCTATTCCAGGTAATACCATTATCTGTTGACTTGTACAATCCATTACCCAGGTAAAAAGAAGTACTGGTACTTGAAGCTGATGCGGAATTTCCCAATGACTCACCTGTACCCAAATACCAGGTATCCTGAAACCCAACTCTCGGATCCTGTGCGATACAGGTAATATTGTGGATATTGGATGTGCCTGAAACCCTGGCCCAGTTGGCGCCTCCATCAACGGTACGCATAACCCCGCTGCTTACGCTGCCGGCTAAAATTATTTGGTTGGTGGCGCCATTGAAACGAACATCATAGGCAATCGCCCTTGTTCTGCCACCCAGGTTATTGGGCCCCGCGGCTAAATAAGGATTTACATTTAATGGTGAAAAAGCTTCCTTTGCAATGAGTGACCTGCCTTGCTGGTAAGACATTTCGAACACTCCTTCAGGTATGGTTCCTGTAGTTGGGTTTTTCACCAGGTCATAATCGTATTGAGCTCTTTCGATTATATTATTAAAAGCGTTGCCATGCGCTGCGGGTTCTTTTATTTCTTTACAAGAGAATGTGGCGGCAGTTACAAAAAAAAATAAAAAAAAACTTCTTTTCTGATAGAAATTAATCATAGACTATATTTTAGTTAATTAGTTTTCATTAAAAAAAACAATTTACTAAAAATAAATCTGCAGAAGCTAATTTGTTTTCATCCAAATTTTAATTGTAAAATATTTTAGCGAGGCTTTAATGCAAAATAGCCTACCGTAATTTGTGCAAATAGTCGTTATTGAGAAACTGCTTATTTACATCCTTTAAATCCCTTAAAATACTTGCGTCGATTGATTTGCCTTCTGTTTCCAAAATAAAACCACCAATTAATGCTTCATCCACAGCGGTTTCCAGGTCAATGCTACCTAATGGGGTATTTTCTTTTACTTTTGATAAGATAGAGGCTTTCAAAGAGCCGCTCATTTGAACAGCGGTAGTGATCTTAACTTTATGTATATTATTTATCACGTTGTACTGATCCACAAATGCCGCTGCTATTTCGGGCAAATTTATTTCCCGTGTCTTGGCTACCAATAATTTTATAAATGCGGAAGTAAGCGGACTTACTCTTTCTTTGGTAATAGCTTCAATAATTTTACCTTTCGAAGTAGGTTTTATGATCGGGCTACGCAGCACCGCCACAAAATCAGGATTGGATTTGCAAATACGCAGGATAAACATCATATCACTATATACAGGCTCCAACTGGTTTTGCTCCACAGCTAAATCAATGATGCTTTTTGCGTACCGGGTTGCTAAACGTGGATTATTCATTTAATTTGAAAATTTGAAAATTCAGAAAAACGTTCATAAACATTAGGCAATAATTCACAATTGACCTCCGTACGAACGGCGTTCAGCCGGGCGTGCATTCACCATTCACGAATTAAACTTTTACTTTACCTGCAACGAAATCCTAATTCAGTTTCGCTTCGTCCGCTAATTGTTTAATGTAAAGCTCCTGTTCGTCTTTATCTTTTAATTCGCGGCGCAATATTTTCTCACTTACTTCTATCACTAACCTTCCTACCTGGTTTTTCAGATCGGTTATGGCTGCCATTTTTTGAAGATTGATGGTAAACTGCGCATCCGCTACAATTTTTGCAGCCTGTACCTTCGCTTCGTCTTTAGCCTCACCAATTATCTTATCCTTTATTTCTCTGGCTTCTTTTAAAAGCAGCGCTCTTTCTTCACGGGCTTTTACCAGGAAGTCTTCATTATCGTTTTTTAATTGCGCCATTTCCAGCTTTATTTTTTCGGCTGATGCAATGGAGCTGGCGATGTTTTGCTCCCTGTCGGAAAGCCCTTTAATGATTGCCGGCCAGGCAAACTTTTTCAATAAAAAGAACACGATCAAAAACGCCAGTAAAGTCCAAAGTAATAATCCCAAATCCGGTGTTAACAGTTGCATTTTGTACAATTAAAAATGTAAAATAATAAATTCTTTGATGCTCAATATTGATATACGGTACAAGGGAGATTCCTTCCAAGCGCTGATGTTTTTTTAAAACAACGTAATAAAAGTCGCCCAATGGTATTCGGTACAAGAGGGCGATGCAACGATGTTTAATTGAAATACTTCTGCCCGGACAAAAAAAATACGGTTGTACCTAAGCGTTTCCAACAGGCCGCTGATGCCTTTTCAAATAAAACGTAATAAAACTTTCCAATCAAAATGCATTTTTACAAAAAAATAAAAATACCGCATCCTCCGTCCTGTACTTTGGATGCGGTAATAATTTGGTAACGGTATTTACAATACCATTGCCAGGAACCCGATAATGATTGCAAACAATGCGGCGCCTTCAACCAAAGCTGCAGCTAAGATCATGTTGGCACGGATATCATTAGAGGCTTCCGGCTGACGGGCAATGGCTTCTACGGCACCTTTACCAATCTGTCCGATACCGATACCTGCGCCTACGGCAGCAAGGCCTGCACCTACGGCGCCACCTGCATTTGCTAACGCATCTAATAAAATAAAGTCCATAATTGTGAATTTATACTGGTTAAAAAAATAAACGAATTAAACAATGACTGCATCATCCGGAAGCGGGTGGTGATCATTAGGGTTATGTTCTCCTTCGAATGCCTGGCCTATAAAAACCGCCGTAAGCACCGTGAAAATAAAGGCCTGTAAAAATACCACCAGTATTTCTATAAAATAGATGAACACGGTGAATGCAATAGATACCGGAGATGCGGCAAAACCCAATGCCGGCTTAATTTGCGCAAATATAAAGATCAATGAAATTAAACAAATAATGATGATATGCCCTGCCACCATATTGGCGAACAACCTGATGATCAATGCAAAAGGCTTAATGAAAACACTTAGAAATTCCACCAGTACCAGGATGGGCTTTACAAAACCCGGCACACCGGTCGGATTAAAAATATGTCCCCAATAATGTGAATTTGAACTGGCTAAGATCACTACAAAGGAAATCAACCCCAGTACTATTGTGAAAGCGATATTGCCTGTAACATTTGCAGTGCCGGGTACCAGCCCGATTAGATTATTAATTAAAATAAAGAAGAAAACGGTGAGTAAATAAGGCAGGTACTTGTTGGCCTTATGGCGGAGATTGGGCTTAGCTACCTCATCCCTTACAAATTCCACTAATACTTCTACTAAATTTTGTTTGCCTTTGGGAGCAGATGTAACCCCCTGGCCGTTTGCATAAGTTTTTGCTACGCTTACCATCAACCATACTAAAAAAGCCAAAGCCAGCATCATCTGCACTACATTACGGGTAAGTGAAAGATCGTAAACTTTCACGCCTGCTTCAGTGGGTATTATTTTGCCTTCTTCTAATTTGTAGCCGTCTATTTCTTTATGCCCATGTTCAAAAGCTGAAGACATAAAGAAGGAAAACCCATTTTGAGGGGAATATAAAATTACCGGTAAAGGAATTGATACGGGATGGAGCTGGCCATCGCTTCCTTTATAGTTTACAAAATGAAACTCGTGGGCATCCATGATATGGTCAAATATTACTTCTTTGGCATTAAAGCCTTCTTTTTTTTCCGGGGCTTGTCCTTCTTCTGCTTTTGGTTGTTCGTGCTGCGCCTTTATATTGTAGGAGGAAATCAACAAGATGGTACTGAAAACCGCTACCAGTAATGATTTGATGCTCTTTGCCGACATATCTTTTCCGAATTTTGGCGCAAAGATAGGAGATTAATAAATAATTGGGCAATGAATGAAAGATAATTTGCCCGGTATTTTAATGGGGTAGAATTTAATGTAACCCCAGTCCTTTGCAGGAACAGTCAGCTTCCTGTTTCTACAAAACCATATCGCCATCTATTTTTTCCTGCTTTTCAAACTGCATTTTATGCAACTGGTAATAAAACCCCTTTCTTTCCATCAGTTCCGCATGTGAACCGATCTCTTTTATTTCACCCTTGTCCAGTACCATTATTTTATTAGCCTTACGAATGGTGCTAAGCCGATGGGCTATAACAATCGCTGTTCTGCCTGCGATCAATTTATCAATTGCATGCTGAATGAGCTGTTCACTTTCAGTATCCACGGAGGAAGTGGCTTCATCCAATATAAGTATTGCCGGATTGTACAACAAAGCCCTTACAAAAGACAATAACTGGCGCTGGCCCAGGGAAAGTGTCGCCCCTCTTTCCATTACATTGTAATCGTAACCACCCGGCAACCGCATTATAAAATCGTGTATGCCTATCAGTTTGGCCGCTTCCATTACCTGTGTTTTATGTATATCACTGTTTCGCAGCGTTACATTATCGTACACCGATCCACTGAATAAAAACACGTCCTGCAATACCACGGCTATTTTGCTTCTCAGGTAAAAGAGATCAAAGGACCCTATATCCAGATCATCAATTTTGATGCACCCTTTCTGCATATGATACAACCGGTTTAATAAACTAATGATAGAGGTTTTACCACTGCCGGTATTGCCTACAATAGCCAGGGTTTCCCCGGCATTAATTTTAAATGAAATATCTTTTAATACATATTGGTGCTCTATGTAAGCGAACCAAACGTTTTTTAATGCTACACTTCCTTTTAAAATAGTTGCTTTATTGGTATTGTCTGTGGAAACGCCTTTAACCATGTTGGATGTTACATCTTTATTGTCCATCACCTTAAAAACCCTTTCACTGGCGATCATGCCCATTTGCAGCACATTGAATTTATCCGCTATTACCCTTAGCGGGCGAAACAATAAATTGAGGCATAAAATAAAAGCCGTGATATTACCCGCAGCTTCATGGCTTTGAGTTCCGCCTGCCCACCATACCAATAGCCCGAGCGAAATAGCCAGCACCAATTCTACCACGGGAAAAAAAACGGAATAAGCAAAAATGGACCGAACATTGGCATTCCGGTGCTCCCTGTTGATGGCATTGAATTTATTAAATTCCCTTTTTTCAGCAGCGAAAGCCTGTACTATTGCCATTCCTGTAATATGCTCCTGGACAAAGGCATTTAACCGGGCCACCGCATTGCGAACCCGGATAAAAGACCTGTTTACACTTTCCTTAAAAAACCAGGTAGCAATGATCAACGCCGGAAATGGAGCCATACAGATCAGCGTTAATTTCCAGTCAACATAAAACATATAGCTCAACACCGCGATTATAGATAACAGATCAGCGATTATAGGAATTAAACCGTCGCTGAAAATATCGTTGATGGATTCAATATCATTGATCGTTCGGGTGGTAAGTGTACCGATGGGTGTTTTGTCGTACTGAGTGAGATTGAGATTGATTACTTTTTTGTACGTGGCTACCCGCATGTCTTTTACCACACTTTGCCCCAGGGAGGCCGTGAAAAAAGTAAATATAAACCGACAGGCAGTTTCTATTAATAACAAGGCCAACTGGATAATGGTGATGCCGATAATAACCTGTGCCGCTCCCTTTAAAAACCAAACCTCCGCACCGGGTTGCATTCCATTGTTAATAGTAAGCTGGATGAGCCATGGCCTTACCGGGGAAATGACGGCTAAAAAAATCGCCAGGAACAGTGACCAGAAAAATTTGTTTTTATAAGGCGCCGCGAAATGAAATACCCTTCGCAATAATGAAAAATCGAATACCTTTTTTACTTTAACCGTTTCACTCATTGAGCAAAGATATTGAGATATTGGATAGTGGGAGATTGAGTTAGGTTGCATCCCTAATTGCCGCTTCCCTTTCGCAGCCGTGGCCGGTGAGGACGACGGCCAAGGCAGATCTGCCCTGGCTGGTGTTTCACTAATTACAGCTTGTGTATAATTTCGCAAACCCATCACAACTTTTATTTCTTCATTTACCAGGCGGGTAACGGGCCTGGCATGTAAGCCTGCTGATGTGCCCCTACAAATAACGTGGGTAAAGATCCCCAATGGTATGCGGTACAAGAGTACCCAAATAAACCGGGGCTGATGTTTCGCTGATAATCCCGATGCACCGGGAGGAAAAGTTTACAGGTCATTTATTTTAAAGGGCGAACTGTTTTTTAAAGGGAGGCATAATTTAAGGCCCTGTTTTGCCCCCATCCCCTTCCCGAAAAATCGGGATGTTCCAAAAGGGGAGGTCTTCTGCCAGTTCATTAATTATGGCAAAGAACCGCTCATCATAACGCAATTAAAGTCGCCCAATGGTATTCGGTACAAGAGTACCCAAATAAGCCGCGGATGATGTTTCGCTCATTACAACGAGTATAAAATTTACAGGTCAATTATTTATAAAGGGCGAACTGTTTTCTAAAGGGAGGCATAATTTGAAGACCCTGTTTTGCCCCCGGCCCCTTCCCGAAAAATCGGGATGTTCCAAAAG
>JANOTW010000409.1:0-3468 GCA_031416575.1 Ferruginibacter sp. | reverse complement strand
TACCAAATTTGGTAACAATTAATGAATAAATTTTCGCTTTTACAATCAAGTGGTTATGGCTAAGTCAAAAATAAATGGCAGCTAACAAGCCTGGTATTGCTGTCAGGTGGGGCAATTGAAAACCGTCCGCCCGGAACCAATGCCTGGATATTTTTAAAAGTTGAAGATAACAACGAAAAGCCAAATTGAAAACCGGCAGCCGGAACTACCGCTGACAGCGGGTTGTAGCCGAATTTTACAAAGTCATGCCCCACTTGTTGCAATACTATGTTACAAACCGGGGCCTGTTGTAAAAGAGGTTTAAGTAGGTGACGGGCATAAGTTATCCGTGCAAAAACCTGGTTGAAAAACATGGCATAGACATTACGCTTTGCCCCAAACGCAAGACGGGCGCAATGGAATTGTTAGCCACTTACTACCGGGGTGTATTGTGCAAAACCTACGGGCCTGTAACACCCAACAAGGCCTGCCCCAACCAGCAGGAGCGGGCCAGTGATATGCAGAACGGGTGGACATCTCCGTGAAATAAAAAACTACTGTGGTATGCGGAGGATGAATTTAATGAACAACAAAAAACACCAGCAAAATATGGGTAAGGGAAATTGTATGCCAACACCAATAAATCACCGCCATCCGGCAGCAATAAAGTACAAACCTACTTTGGCCAATGCTAAAGGCCGGGCCTACTCGCACACCTATACAATAGGCGGCATAAGCCGTGTGCACTTAACACCAAGGTAGCAAAAAAGCCCCCGGTAGATCTTTTCTAACGGGGGCTTTTTTCTATCTGGCTTAATGTTGGTGGCAGGTGTTATTTTACGACAGGTATTTTTGGCAATTTTGCGTGTGCAAGTATTTTATTTGCCAATGCTAATTTTTCAGGGAATAAAACTTTCCCCCGAAAGCGTTCAAGTCTTTTGTCAATTTTTACAATAGGAACTTTTGCTTTATTTAATTCATCTATTTTCATAAATTAATGTTTTTATTTTTTCTTGTTACTAAGAACCCTAAATAGTCTTCGCCTATAATAAACTCTTCAAATGATTCGTCCATTTTCATACCATAAACATAAAAATCTTCTTTTAGTTCTTCCAAATTATTACCTATTCCCATTCTATATAATCTTGTTCTAACTTCTGTACTACCTGTTGCAAATACCCAAACGACTGGGTATCTCCCAGTAAATGCATAGTCAGTAGATACTACTGTTGCTAAAATTTTTGTACTATCCCCATTGTTGGTAACAATCTTATCATTAAATCTATCTGTCTGCTCGTTATAATCTCCAAAAGCAAGATTATAAATGTCGTCAACGCTTACTTTAGTATATTCAACAATTTTTTTAATATTCCATTTTGGGCCAATACTTGTAAATTCAAAATAATGTAACTCATCTTCCGTCTGATATTCGTATCGTGTATATTTCATAATTTCTGACTATCAAAGATACAATTTTTAGGGTTTAAAAAAGCTCCTCAAAGCTCCTCTTTGTGTGTTGTCATGCTGTACACTTACCACCAACGATCAGGTATCACTTTCAGGTGGGGAATTTAAAAAACGTCCGTCCGGAGCCAATGCCTGGATATTTTTAAAAGTTGAAGATAACAACAAAAGGTGGGTTTGAAATCCGTCAGATGAAACTACTGCTGCCAGTGGACTGTAGCCGAAGTTGACAACGTCAAGTACCACTTTGTAGCAATACCATGTTACAAGCCGGCGCCTGTTGTAAAAGAGGTTTAAGTAGGTGACGGGCATAAGTTATCCGTGCAAAAACCTGGTTGAAAAATCATGGCATTGACATTACGCTTTGCCCCAAATGCAAGACGGGAACTATGGAATTGTTAGCCACTTATTACCGGGGTGTGCTGTGCAAAACCTACGGGTCTGTAACACCTGGCAAGGCAAGTGATAATCCAAAGGCAATAGCATCCGTAAAAAATAACTGCAGTGGTATGTGGGGATGAATTTACTGATAAACAAAAAAGCGCCTGTAAACGATTGGTAAGGGAAATTGTATGCCAACACCAATAAATCACCGCCATCCGGCAGAAATACAGTACAAACAAACCTACTTTGGCCAATGTTAAGGCAGGGCTACCCGTGTACCTATACAATAGGCAGCCTAAGCCGTGTGGGCTTAACACTCCCGAAAAATCGGGACAGGCAGGTAGCAAAAATGCCCCCGGTAGCTCTTTTCTAACGGGGACATTTTTTGGGGGCATTTCTTCTACCTGGCTTATTGTTGTGCGCTCGTGCTACTACGCAGTCGTCCAATCTTCCAATTTAATTCTGCTGATACGCTTAAAATGATTTGTGTTGTTGGTGACCATAATCAACTTATGCGTTACCGAAGTCACGCCAATCAAAAGGTCAAAGTCGTCAATAGGTGTTCCTGCTTTTTGTAGTCTTGCTTTTTCTTTTGCATACAAGTCCAAAGAATGGAAAATGGGAAGTATTTGTACGCCTGTCAAAAAATTGTCCAACGCTTTTTTATTCTTTTCGGGCTTCTCGCTTTTCTCAACACCAAATTTAAGTTCCGCCAAAGTCATCTCGGAAATAAAACAATTATCCCCAGTTGCTTTATCAAACTTTGCTTCAAGGTCAAACTTGCCCTTCATATAAAAAATGGCAATGTTGGTGTCAATGAGATATTTTTTCAAAACGATTCGATTTGTCTGGTAGAAACTCTGCTGTTACGGATTTCGTCAATAATTTCTTCGGCAGATTTTTTTGAGTCAAACGCACCAAAGGCTTTTTTAAATGACGATTTTTTGTTGCTCAGGTCGGTCTTAACCGAAGCTGTCAACTTAGATATAAGGTCAAGTTTGTTATTTGTACTTAAATTATCTAAAAGTCCAACATAACCGTCAACAATCGTGGTATTTATTTCTGCTCTTCTCATGATGTCAAATTTACGGAAAATAGTCGAAAAGGTTAGTTTGTGTCAGAATGTTTGTGGTCGGCCACCGCATGACGCACAACGTTGAGTATTACTGTCAGGTGGGGTTTTTGAAAACGTCCGCCCGGAACCAATGCCTGGCTTTTTTTAAAAGTTGAAGAAAACAACTAAAAGCCAAATTGAAATCCGTCGGCTGAAACTACTGCTGACAGCGGGTTACAGCCAAAATTAAAAAAGTAATGCCCCACTTGAAACAATGCTATGTTACAGCCGGTGCCTGTTGTAAAAGAGGTTTAAGTAAGTATGTGACGGGCATAAGTTATCCGTGCAAAAACCTGGTTGAAAAACATGGCATAGACATTACGCTTTGCCCGCAATGCAAACAGGGCAGGCTGGTGCTGGTAAAAATTGTTTATCCAAAAGCGTACGCAGGCCCGGTGGTGCTGTCGCCCGGCATTGATGCAACATCCGCTATCCGCAACAAGGCATCACCATAAAATAAAAAGTATAATAAAAATGGATGTAGAAAAACTTACCGGAAAACAACCGTTCCACCGGCAATCATTGGG
>JANOTW010000408.1:0-6178 GCA_031416575.1 Ferruginibacter sp. | reverse complement strand
TCAAACTTGAAATAGGACCTGCAATTAGAAATACCCAAAACTGAAAACCTAAAGGGTTTTTTATTAATTTGCAGCATGACAAATGAAAAAGCTACTGCTGAAAAACTATTACAAATTAATGCAATTAAATTAAGTCCGCAACAACCCTTTACCTGGGCCAGCGGTTGGAAGAGCCCCATTTATTGTGACAACCGGAAAATTTTATCATTTCCCTTTATAAGGGATTTTATTAAAAGCGAAATGTGCAGTGTAGTATTTGAACAATTTCCACAGGCAGATATGCTGGCAGGTGTTGCCACTGCTGGTATTGCCTGGGGTGCAATGGTAGCGGATCAGTTAAAACTACCTTACATTTATGTTCGCCCCAAGCCTAAGGAACATGGCTTGGGTAACCAGATAGAAGGATTTTATGATAAAGGGAGGAAAGTGGTAGTGATTGAAGACCTCATTTCCACCGGTAAAAGTAGCCTTGAAGTGGTGGAGGTATTGCGCAGGGAGGGTGTGGAAGTAATTGGTATGGTATCTATATTTACCTATGGTTTTGAGGTTGCCAAAAAAGCTTTTTCAGAAGCAGGCGTACCGTATATTTCATTAACTAATTACAATACTTTGATAGAATTGGCTGAAGAAAATGGAATTGTTACCCCTGAACAGCAAAACACTTTGTTAAATTGGCGGCAGGATCCCGCTAATTGGGGCGTAATTTGATAACTTCAAACAAATTAATAAAACCATGAAGGCAATTAAACTCACGCTGTTATCACTGGTTGGTTTGGTAACAGTAAGCTTTGCACAGCAAAAGGCGGTGCAAAAAGTAATAATTAAAACGCCCACCGTACAATGTGAAATGTGTAAGGAAAAGATTGAAAAATATTTGAGCAGGGAGCCGGGTGTTTCGGCGGTAACAGTAGATTATAAGAAGAAGACAACCACTGTTGCATTTCTTACTGACAGAAACAATATAGAGCAGTTAAAAACCGCTATTGCCAATGCAGGTTATGATGCGGATGATGTAACGGCGGAAGAATCCGCTTATAATAAATTACCTAAATGTTGTAAAAAACCGGAAGGTAACATCAATACGAATAATAAAGAACCTCAATAAATAAAACCAATTAATTAAATACAATTGACCGCCTTTCGATGGCGGTTTTTTTATGCCTTAAAATATGTTGAATTTTTGTACGCTTTCATAATTTACCGGGAAACTTTTAAAAACGCTCCCTTTGCCCACTTTTATGGTTCCGGTCACTTTTACCATCACTTCATTGCTTAAAAGTGTAGCTAAGCCATTCTTTAAAAAGTTTTTCATATCAACATCAATCTTCACCGGAATAGCAAATTCCTCCCTCCTGGGAATAGAAACCAATTGTTCCTGAATGGTATGCCCCAGGTAACTATTATTCAGAAAAATATCAAGATCTGTGGATTTTAATTGCAGGCCAAAGTTGTTAGGGTTGTAATAAACCAGGTCCATTTTTATGGCTGTAGCCGAAAATCCTACTTTGTCAATTGTGAAATTTTTGAAATCCCGGTATTCCAATTCCTTAGGTGTACTACAGGATATAAGCCATAATGTCATTAAAGACAAAACATAAATAGGAGAGTGCTTTAATTGATGCATAGAGTTGATGGGGGTTTCAAATTTTAGGCAAGGTAAGCACATATCCACAAAATCAGAAAAAAAATGGGTGAGTTTGGTAGCTATAATAATTAGTATGCTGCCATGTCAGGGTGTCAAATTATAAAAGATTGGTAACTAAAAATAATAGTAATATAAATTATTATTAAAACATTGTTTTGTAATTGTTTATAATAAAATTTCTTAAATAAAAGGTTTAAATAAATTAGTTGAATAGTTATTCTTTTTCGAATATTTACATCTAAAATTTCAAAATTATAAATTTTAGAACAATATATAAATAAACTATTCATTATTAGTGTACTACATCAGTTACATTAAATTAAAATTCGTATAAATTTAATATTGTTAAATTTATAATACTTAAAATTTTAAAATAATAAAATTTTAGGCTTTATTCATCCGCAGATACTAAAGTTATCAAACTAAACATGCCTGATTCCTTAAGGCCCAGAAGTGATTTTGCAAATAAATTGAATATGAAAAATATATCCGGTAATAATGGCAGTTTAAGTTTATCGTCCCCAAACTTTGATTCCCGTGGTTGAGTTGAATTTTTGAAGATATTTTTAGCAGCGATAAAGTGCCGGGCCGTTCGTTAATTTTCCTTTTCAGGTTAGGGAGCTGGCTTACAAAATTCAAAAATATAGTTACGGAGAATCCTTTCATTTATAGGCATGGAATATTGAAAATCGCAATAAATTTTCAACAACGTAATTTTTGGGATCAGGTTCCCGTTAAGCTAAAAAATTGATCGGCTACAAAAAAAAGTATTTAGAATAATTTATAAATCAGGCTATTTCCGGCAGAAAAGGCTTTGATAATAAAAGGAAACAAATTGTAACTAAATTATATAGCCAGCAAAATATTACAGCACAAATAACGTTTACTCATCAACCCTGAGATAAAAGACGCTTGTGCTTGGTAAACAAGATGTTTTCTTTGGGGGTTACAGAACCGATTTAGGTTCGTAAACAAAGGCCCGATTTCTATCGGGTCTTTTGATTTTTATAGATCTATTAAACATTATTGAAAAATTGGCGCTATAATTTCAACAGGGCCTGATATAAATACCCGCCCTGAAATTTATGATAAATGTCTGGTGGGAGTTGAAAATGCTGCAAATGCTTCTTTACTGTCTGGCTAATTATAAAATTTCGCCCGTAGCATTCCAGGTATAGAGATGAAAATGTTCCTGTGGAGAAGCTGTATTTTATTATACATTTTAGTATGGAGGATACAGAAGATTGCAGGCCTTACAATAAATATGGGGGGATGTATTAAGATGTAATTCTCTTTTTATTTTGTGGCCTTGTTAAAGTGTCCAAACTGTCAGGTAAGTTTTCTACAACTGTTTTTATTGCGGGAGCTTTGAATTTATTCAGTATAATCAGCGGCTTAATGGCTGCATTTCCTTCTTTGTTGTTTAATTCTAAATAGTAAGTGGTTGTTTGCTTTTTACCTGATTGTTGTTCTTCTATTATTACAAAATATTTTGAATTACTTATTTCTTTTTCAGCTACCTGGGTAACGATTGGTTCAACCTGCATAATTGGATTTAATAATTCTTCATTGATAAATGCATTCACATAATCTTTGTCGGGCCCATTTGTAAGCTGTTTTTTTGTTTTGTTTTTTGTTGCCACCAGACTTTTCTCTTTTATTGATTTTATCGGTTGGCCCGTAAAAATATTTTTTAAAGCATTTTCTTTAGGTAGCTTATCAAATCTAACCAAATTCGGTTTTTCTTCTTTATTGTAAACCACGGCTTTAAAATTATCCGGTTTTTTGATCATATACGGAAGTACTGTAAAAATTCCTGTAAGTAATATTAAACATAAACCGATCAAATTAAACTTTTGTAAAAAGCTGAAATTGGTTTGTGGATGAGCGATGAAAAGCCGTTTTACCCGTTGTAACAGATTCTTTTTGCCATTGGTTGCCGCTAACGCAAACCTGAATTGATGGTGACGCTGTTCTTCCAAAACCATTAAGGCTTTGGCGTATTCATTGTGATCATATTTGAAATTCATCACCCAGTCATCACAACAGTTTTCTCTTTCCATTCTGGCTGCTTTACTTAATAAAACAGCAAAGGGATTAAAGAATAAGATCAATTCAACTATAGATTGTAAAAAATTGACCAAGTAATCATTTCTTCTGATGTGCGCCAATTCGTGCAATAATATTGCTTCTATTTGGTGGATTGATAAGTGACTGAAAATGGCGGCAGGCAATAAAATAACAGGTTTCATAAAACCAGTCACCGAGGGTACATCCACATGTGCAGACAGCCAAACCTGAATTTTCTTTTTTATTCCCAATTGTAAAGCGGTGTATGTGGTGAATAAACGAAAATCAATGGGGGCTTTGGTTAAACCATCCGTTTGTAAAAAGCGGTTGGTTGATAAATTTCTAAAAAACTGAATAAAATAGAAACAAAGTAAAAGCAGGTAAATAATTGATAAAACAGGAAGTGCATTATTAAAAGGTTGTAATATCAATATCCAACCTTCATGGAGGATTATTTCCGGGGAAGCTGTAGCGTTTATAAGGAACCGGTAGTTTTGTACAATGGTAAGAATAAACCAAATAAAAGAAGTAATGAGCAAGACAATGCTCAAATGGTGTTTTACGAGTGCCGGTAATTTTTTATCAACCGTAGTAATTAATTGATATAATAGCCACAGGCAACCTGTTTGCCAAAAACTATTAGCGATGGCCCAGCCAAGGGATTGTAATAAATAAGCGTGTTCAAAAAAAGGCAATTGCATAAAATGCAGCTATTTGATGGTGTTTAAATAGGTTCTTATTTCCTCCAGTTCTTCTTTTGAAGCTTTATGATTTCCAAGCGCCTGCATTACCAATTGAGCGGATGAGCCGGAAAAAAGCGAATCAATCATCCTGTTTAAAAATAAGGTTTGGGTGTTTTCCCTGCTTACCGCCGGTTGATAGATATGTGTTTTGCTACTGCTGTCCCTGGTGGCCAATCCTTTTTCAAACATAATTTGCATCAGCTTTAGTGTAGTGGTATAGCCGGCATCTTTTGTTTTAAGTAATTCCTCATGCACCTCTCTTACGGTAGCGGAATTTTTAACCCATAACACTTGTAATATTTCTAATTCACTGCCGGTGGGCTTATTATTTTTATTTAATGTCATAATACGATTTATTTCGTAAGGCAATGTAGGAATTTTTTCGTAATACTGAAACCCATTTATAACTTTTTTTTGAAAAATAAGATGAATGAGTTTAAAAAGGCTGATAAACAAAAGCGGTGCCTTCCAACAATTTGCAATTAAACATTGACAGAATAAAATATTGGATTTTTATCTTGCTCCATAGTGAAAAAAAGTAAAAGAGTGTCCATATAACGGCTTTATAAAACCCGCATGGAGGTCATTATAATAGCAACGTGGGAAAAGATCCCCAATGGTATGCCCTTGAACCGAGCGTGGCAACGATGCTTAATTGAAAATAAAATGCCCGTAGCCAAAAAAAACGATTGTATGGAAGGGGTCCGGTACGCTGGGTTATCGGGATAGAAGGAAGCACCGATACTTAATAGTAGCACTTCTGCCGGTCTCATAAACATATTTATCACTTTATCGCCCCTTGTGGGGTATAAATATAATTACCTGAGTAATAGGAAGCTTCCTGATTTTGTTACTTTTTCACCCACTTCGCAAAGGGCTTCCAATACATATACGTATGCAGCGGCTGGCTGATATTGACCTTTAAATTCTCCGTTCCATGCAAATGACCTGTTGTTGGGAGGAAAGTTTTTAGCCTCATACATCAGTTGCCCCTGGCGGTTATAAATGGCGAATTTTAAGACCGATTTTATACCCCTTGCAATCGGATAATAAGAATCGTTTAAATTATCATTATTGGGGGTAAATGCTTTTGGCATTAGGATATTGGCATATTTACATTCTACAAAAACGGTTATACTATCAGTGGCCACACAGCCGCTGTCTGAAATCGCTTTTATTGTATAGGATTGAGAGTAGAGTGCAATTCCGGTGGGTATTGCACAATCGTGACAGTATAATAAAGAAGAGGGTACCCAGGCATATTTGCTTGTATTACTGCTGTAAGCCGGCGTAATAGTAAAAGTTGAATTGTAAGGGACAATTTTATCCGGCCCTGCATTAACAGTTGGTAAGGATTTTACAATTACATTAATTGAAGCGCTGCTGCTAAAGCATCCTACAGAGTCGGTTAATGTAGCTGTATAGGTTATACTTTGTAATGGAGAAGCGATAGGGGCATAAATATTTGAATTTGATAAACTTGTCGCAGGAGTCCAGGTTACCCTCTTAAATTTAGGTGCTATATCCAGTTGCACCTGGTCATTTCGGCATAAATAAAGGGTATTTGACGGTGTGATAGTTGTAAAGGGCGAATATACTTTTACAAGTACACTGTCTGTAACACTACAATTGAGTGGTGTGGTGGCGGTAATAATATAGTTGGTAGTTACAGAAGGGTTTGCGACAACTGAATCGCAGGTAGCACATGAAATATTATTGG
>JANOTW010000407.1:0-3003 GCA_031416575.1 Ferruginibacter sp. | reverse complement strand
AGATAAAGTTAAATGATGAGTGATGAAGGATAGTTCATGGTTGATAGTTGATCGTTGATGGTTGATCGCTGATCGTTGATGGTTGGTGGTTGATCGTTGATGGTTGATCGTTTGTGGTTTGTGTGATGGGAATTGAGAGCCTGTTCATCAATTATCAAATTATCAATTATCCTTCACAAGGGATAAAAACGTGAAGAAGATTTTTTGTCCTGGCAGTGAAGCTATTGGCAACATCGTTGCATCGCCCTCTTGTACTTAATACCATTGGGGATCTTTAATTGCGTTTTAAATTAACAATTTTTACCCCCTTTTGGAACATCCCGACCTGTGCCGACCTTTCGGCATTTTTCGGGAAAGCCTGTCCCGGTTCATCGGGAGTGATGGGGTTAACCTCTTTTATTTTTTTTATTGATCAAAACAAAATTTTACTGATTTAAGCGTTGTGCGGTATAGTTTGATCCTTTATCGTTTATTTGATAATTGATGATTACAAGTTGATTGATGAATGTTGAGTGATGAGAATTGAGCGGCTATTTATCAATTATCATTTATCAATTATCAATTATCAATTATCAATATCAATTAAAACTGGTACTGCGCCTGTATCTTCACTTCAGTCCGTTTATTGCCGGCAATCTCGTCAAGGCCAGAACCAATTACTGTTTTGCCGTCATAAACTGTTTGCGCCCATCGAAGCCAAACAGTCAATTTTTTACTCACATCATAATTAAGATTGACGTAATAACGGAAACCCTTATCGTAGAAAACAGGTATTGAAAAACTATATAAAACATCATTTTCATAAGCATACAGGCGGCTGTCATATCCTTCCGTTTCAAAATATTGTAACCTCATGCTTCCGGAATATCTTTTCATCATAGGTTTAATGATAAAATCAACATAAGTCAAAAAACCATTTTGAGCGCCTTCGCCCTTCTTATCAAACCAAACCATTTCTACCCGGTTGCGCAAGGTAAGCGTACTACTTATTTTGTAACTGATATGTGACCTTACATTTTGCCTTGTTTTAGGCGCCACCGGTGAAAGTATCAGATCATCGGGATTATAATTTTTCGCTTTTGACTCTGTCCGGTAACGCACGTACATTTCCAACTGCTTATTTGGTTTATAGGTGGCCTGCACCATATAATCCTTTCCCACAGAAGGTGCGTCAACCAGGTATTTCAACCATGGAAATTTGTAAAAATCCGCATACGCATCAATACGCCAATAAATATGGGGCCGTATGCTGATGCCGGCATATAACCCCTTTTCATTGTTGGGAAATGTACCTTCTGTAAATGCGTTGGCATACAAAGCCTGGTAACTTTTTGAAATATTCCTGTACAGCAAACTCATATCTATTTTCGAATCCGCACTTACGATCAACCCGTTTACAAAAGCCTTATCCAGATTATTGGTAAAGGCCGCTTCCCCAAAAAAATGAAGGTTCCTGTAACTGTAACTATAGTCTGCGCTGTAGTTACCAAAACTATTCCCTGAAATAGCATAAATATTATACGGATCATTTGGTTTATTGACGGGCAATTTAAATTGATACCGCACCCCGTTAATTCCCAGGTGAAACCTGTTGGAATTATAGGCTACATTGCCCCCGGCTGCAAATTGTCGCTGCACTCCCTTATCTGCTGTTTCACTTTTGGTACGGTGCAGGCCCGATGTTTGAAAGGAAGAAATAAAGTCCTCATTATTTAAAGTATCCGGCACAAAATTGGCATCCACATTTTTATAGGATGCGAAAGCGGTAGCCTCCAGGTTATTTTTAGCGATCGTTATACCTATGCCGCGGTGAAAGTTGATTTCGCCTGCGGAATTATAAGGCCGCAATACGGCAAGCTGGCGTTTGATATTGGTAACATCAGCGCTTTTTTTAAATGCAAGGCTTTGCCATTGTGTTAGGCCCTGGCCCAGGTTTACGGTAAAATCGCCCAGGGCCAGCGATTTGATGATGCCGATATTTCTTGCGAAAAGATGTGCGGAATAAAAATCAAACCCATTCTTTTGCGCACCTTTAAAAAATTGTTCGCCTGCATCTTTTTCCCCAACAATACCAAACTGCAGTAAATTCTTAAACTGATATTTATACCTTACAAATAATCTTTGACCCGAACCAGGATAATAATTATTGGTAGTGGCGGGGTTCAGCTTAAATCCCTTTTGTTTTTCGAGTACCTGCGTTACTCTTGTGAGCATGGTACTGGTTCCTCCTTTAAGCCGCTCCCCTATTGAAGTAATCACATTTTGGGGGGTACTAACAGTTATGTATGGCCGAATCCTTTCAATCAATGCCAGGTCAAGGCCTGGTACCGCCTGCAACTCATAAATACTGATAAAATTTCCCAACAAGTACCTATAGCTTATAATGTTTTGGATCTGGACAGGTGAAAATAGCATTAGCTCTTTCAATGTTGTTATGTCAGCGGCATTAAGGTTGACCGGATTTTTTAAAAACTGCCGCATCGCCTGTAAAAAAGAATCATCTTCTGTTTCAGCATCCTCATTATTTTCGGTTAATGCCTCTAACTGTTGTTCTACAATATTAGGGGGCGTTGCAGGTACCTGGGCTTGTAAGGTGAATGGTAAAAGGCAACAGGCGATAAGCGATATGCAATAAGCAACAGCCCCTCTGCCCCGCCGGTTAGCGGGCCCTGATGCATTAAACTTTTTCAAGTTTTCCTTTATGGATTGTTCACTCATAAAAGTGGTATGCTTGTTTTACTAACCCTAAAATAGTTATACTGCGCAAGGGATAAATTAGTGATATTTATTTTGTACGATAACCAAATAAAATACACTCCCGAATTAATATACAACGCAATTAAAGTTCCACAATGGTATTCAGTACAAGAGGGCGATGCAACGATGTTGAGCAATGGAATATAGCCTGGACAAAAAACTGCATATCGAAATCCCGATTTTTTCGGGAATGCCCACAGCTTCAATGCCGGGGCAAAAAATCTTCTTCCCGTTTTTTTTCCTTGT
>JANOTW010000406.1:0-2443 GCA_031416575.1 Ferruginibacter sp. | reverse complement strand
TTGTTTTGTTCTTCATATAATTTTGAAAAGGTTTCAACTCCTCTTTCTTCCTTGCCACTGCCGGTTGCGGTACGGTAACTTGATTTTAACAATTGTATGGTAAGCGCTAAAAAAACAAAAGCCGTGCAGGCTATTAATTTCAAATTAAACCCGAATTTGTATCTAATGGCGAAAATGGATCCTGTAAATATGAGCCACGTAAGCAAGTCATGAAACATGCCATCACCCAATGAGGAAGCCACTATCGAACCGATTACTACCACCAGTGGCAATACTTTAAGTTCTTTGCTTCCGATAATCAACAGGAACAGGCCGATAAATTTAAAGCCGCCGAGAAGGTAGAATACAAAGGCAAGTTCGGAACCGAAGAACCCGGAAACAATACTGGTAACAAATCCAATCCCGATAAACCAATAGGGCAATTGCTGGTGCCGGTTTACAAAGAGCGTTACTTGTTTTTCGTCAATAATTTCCCCGTTTAATTTACCGGCAAAGAGATGAAGCCCCACAATAAAAGACATTACCGCCGGTATGGCATAAGCAAAATAAGCGTTCTCCGGAATCTTCATTCGGTAATTAATATATTGGTAATCATCCAGGCCGCTATATGCCAGGCTGGGGCCTATAAAAAATTGCACACACATGAAAGCGCCCAATAAATACCGTACCGGCATTACATATCCGATTGCATTGAACAATAACATGAAATGGTGCAATGCTAAAATAACAGCAAAATAAGATGGCCAGTTGATGCCTATAAACAATACCCTGATCACAATGGCGGCCATCAAAAAGGCTGGCCAGTTAAATTCCGTATTGAAGAGTGTTTTCAAGTGTTTATTATACTATACAAGGGATAAAAACGTGAACAAGATTTTTTGTCCGGGCAGTGAAGCAATGTGGAACATCGTTGCATCGCCCTCTTGTACCGCATACCATTGGGGAGCTTTAATTGCGTTATAAATTAAATGAAGCTTGTTTTATTTGTTTATGGAACAAAATAAAATATCACTAATTTATCCCTTGCGCAGTATAAATAATGTGATACGCAGGAATATCTGTCCTTTGGATTGATTGAGACCGGCCTAAGCGAAGATACCTCACCCCCAACCCCTCTCCAAAGGAGAGGGGAGCTTGAGTATTCAAATTCACAATTTTTTAAACCATAGGATGAAACTTGTTCCCCTAAATAATATAAATTTTTGATAAAGGGACTCAATTTAAAATATAACATGCCTGTAGCAACAGGCCTATTGGGGTGAACGGGCATTTATGAAATTATTCAATACATTGTTCTACTGCAATGCAAATCTTTTCGAAGTTCCATGATTGAATAATTTGTAAAGATTGATTTCCCATGGCGGCTATTTGTTGATGATCCGATAACAGCATTTCCATTTTTTTCAACAGGTCATTTCCATCCTTGCTTCTAAAAACAAACCCGTTCTTTCCGGCTTCAACCAGGTCAACAGCGCATCCACATTTATCACTCACCAATACAGCCCCTGAGCAAGCCATTGCTTCATTTACAGCCAGGCCCCATGTTTCACCGGGGCCACGGGAAGGCAGCACCAATACATCACCCATTCCGTAGATTGCCGGCATTTTCAGTTGATTTTGAAAAGGCAGAAAATGAATCCTGCTGCTAATTGCCGGAGGCTGCTGACCAGCCTTTGTTTTTAATTGCTTTTCCAGTTCTCCATTTCCCACCATCAAAAGGTGGGCGTTGGTATCCTTCAACTTAATGAATGTATCCAATAAGATTTGCGGATCCTTCTTTGTTTCAAATTTGCCCGTAAAAATAAAAACAAATGCATCGGGAGGTATTCCTGATTCTTCCCTTTTGATGCTGGTAACATTCTGCATAAACCGGTCATTGTCTATAGCATGTGGGGCAAAAACGAGTTGGGCATTTTTTAAACCATGAGCCAGGTAATATTCTTTATTTGCAGATCCAACATGTAATGCAATGTCAACATGGCTATACACCCACCTTAAAAAAATTCTTCGCGCTGTTTTTTTTAATGAAAAGCCAGCTTCTTCATCCAGCAAATTAGAATCGCCCCGAAATAGGATTTTCTTCTTCCCTTTAAAATGCCTCAGCGCTTTTAAATGGCTTATAAAACTCCAGCCAAATACCAATATGGCATCTGCATTCCACTGTGCTATTTCCTTTATTAAGGTTGGGTTATCAATTCCCTTAAAATGATTTGAGCCGGGTTGTTTGGAAATATTCTGTACAAATGTATATTCATAGCCTTCCAGCAAAGGAATATCCCATTCAATGTTTTTATCAAAGCCAGGGTCATATTTTTTTCGCAACACTTCTTCTCCCCAGGTGTAAAAGACTTTTATCCGGATAAGCCCTCTTTCATTGAGCAATTTAAACCAGGGCGCATTGTACTGAATGGGATGTGTAGTAATAATGGCCAGTCTTTTCAAA
>JANOTW010000405.1:0-1853 GCA_031416575.1 Ferruginibacter sp. | reverse complement strand
CCGGCGATTTACCGCCTGGGTGAAATATTTTGTTTACCATCCACAAGCGAAACCTGGGGATTGTCTGTGAATGAAGCCATGGCTTGTGGCAGTGCTGTTTTGGTGAGTGATAAAGTTGGTTGTGCAGTTGACCTGGTGAAGGAAGCTGTTAACGGCTACAGATTCCGGTCGAATGATATCAACGACCTGAAACATAAAATAAATAAAATGATCAGTGACAAAGATGCACTTTCAACAATGGGGACAGCTTCTGCAAGACTAATTGAGGATTGGAATTTTGACAGCATTGCATCAGCTGTAAAAAAAGTATTGAAACCGACATGAGTGCCACTAAAAAATTATTGGTTATAGCCGGGGGCAATTACATATATGGAGCTGAAAAAGTAACACTTGATGTTATAGAAGGATTGAGCAGGGAAGGATATGAAGTACAGGCGATCATCAGCGGCTGGGGCGACGGACAATTTGCGAAAGCGCTGGATGATCTAAGAATAAAATTTTATAAACTTAAACTTGGCTGGTATTATACCTCTAAGATATTATGGTCACTGGATTCCCTGGTCCATTATCCGGGTGCAATAATACGCTTCTTACGTATCAGAAAGAACTTCAAAGACTGGCCGGTTTATATTATCTCTTTCAGGCAGGTTATTTTGCTATGGCCATTTTTTAAAAAAAATATTGTTTACCATGTACATGATGTAAACAGCAATAGCAGGCAATCCCGTTTTTTTTTTAAGATCATTGACAGGAAGGTGCTGAAATATATTGCTGTTTCGGAGTTTATTAAAAATGATTTAAAGCAATGTGGGATTGCTCCGGATAAAATTGAAGTGATACATAATGGTGTTGAAGTAGAATCTAACCTCTTAAGCTTACCAATAAAAACTGATTATTTTACAATTGGTATTATCGGGCAACTAATTCCAAGAAAAGGCCATATTGATGTTATTGAAGCCATGAAAATATTATCTGAGAGGGGAATTAATTCTGTAATACTTAAAATAGTTGGAGAGGGTGATAAAGAATATAAACGGAGCTTAACAGAATTAGCCGCAAAATATAAACTTAATAACCAAATTAAGTTTTTGGGTTTTCAGAAAACCCAGGATGAAATTTATGGAGGAGTGGATATTGTTATTGCACCTACCAGAAACGATGAGCCTTTTGCTTTGGTACCACTTGAAGCAAATGCAATGGGGAAATTAGCTATCGTAACCAACAAAGGGGGCTTTCTGGAAATGATCAAAGATGGTTACAACGGATTTATTGTAGCAGGTTCAAATCCTGCTGAATTAGCCGAAAAAATAGCGTTGCTCATAAATAACAGGCCGCTACAGCTTGCAATGGGTGAAAACGGAAGAAGCCATGTTGAGCAGTACTTTACAAAAGAGATAATGAATAAAAAAGTTAAAAACCTGATTGATAGCATATGAAAGGGAATGCTCTTATTCATTATATAAAATATTTGCTAGGAATTGAAAAACCTGAGACACAAACCACGGCTAATGAACGGAAGGCTATAAAAAAATACGCTACTAATGCAATGTTAGCTGTTGAAATTGGTGTTTTTGAAGGAGTTAATACTGTTATTATTGCCGAAGCGTTACATCCAGAGGGAAAATTATTTGGAATAGATCCCTTTTTTAAGGGCCGTCTGGGTATATGCTATCATGAAAAAATTACCCGCAATGCAATTAGTAGAGGAAGACTGCAGCATAAAATTAAACTACTCTCTTTATTAAGTTATAATGCAGTTGATGAAGTAACAGAAAGTATCGATTTTATATTCATTGATGGAGATCATACTTATGATGGATTTATCAGGGATTGGAACGACTGGTCGGGCAAGG
>JANOTW010000404.1:0-2440 GCA_031416575.1 Ferruginibacter sp. | reverse complement strand
GAAGCAAGCACCAGCCAGCGGGTAAGCCAGTCGGGTGATGCGGCGCCATCGTTGGGATTGCTAAACATAAAGGCTCCCAAAAATGGCTACTGCTTTGTTTACATCAGCAATGAGAGCAGTGTAAATGTGTTCTTTGATAATATGCAGGTGCGGCACGATAGGGGAAGGATTATAGAGGAAAATCATTACTATGCCTTCGGCTTAAAGATAGCCGCCATCAGCAGTAAAGCTTATGGTGCGCCCAATAACAATTATTTATACCAGGGCGATTTTAGCGATTTTGATGATGATCTTAACTGGAATGATTTTGAGTTAAGAAGCTACGACCCGCAGATAGGCAGGTTCCTTCAAAATGACCCCTACGATCAGTTTGCAAGCGGGTATGTTGGCATGGGTAATGACCCTGTGAATATGATTGACCCAACAGGTGGCTTTATTGGCCCGGGATTTGGCTGTGCGGCAACAGCTGGCATGGTCGGTTACGGCGGCATAATGAGCAATGCTATCAGCATATCATCAACCACCATGGCAATAGCAGGCATGGCCATGAACGCCATTAGCCTGACTTCTACAGCAATTTCACTTGCGCAAAATATAAGTGGGTATGGGGAGAATAAAAGTCAGGCGGTATCAGGTATGCTTTACAAAAGTAGAGATGCTGCGGCGGTTGCATGGGCAATGGAAAATAACGACGATCCTGCCATTCTTACAAGTGAGTTTTCTTCGGTCATTTTTGAAATTAAAGATAAAAATGGATTAGCACGTTATGGATATTCAAAAAGAATAAAATTTGAGGATAATGACAAGTATCATAAGAATCTCAATGAATCGCCAGGTCCAGATGACTTGTCCCACTTATCATATATGCCAGAAGGCGCAACAGTAATTGATCACATCCATTCACACACTGGAGGGAAGGGTCCGACCGATAACGCATTTTTTAGTCCTGGCGATATTAGAGCCTTCAATCGCATGTCTGACGATAATCGTCGAATGTATTTAGTTGGTCAAAAAGGTTTTTTATATGGGACAGAGCATGGACATAATTTTAAACTTATAGAGGGCCTGAAACAGACCAAGAATCCAAATTTAAAAACAGGTACTCCTAAAATAAATTTTACTTTTTTATTTGAATACAAAAATGCTGGTGACTTATTGCCAGTTGGTACTTGGAGTAGAACTAGTTGGCGAACTCCACTTTGGCCTAGGCCAATTATTGTGGAACCTGTTAGGCCAAATCATTAATATATTTAAATGCTATTTTTCTTTTAATATGAATAATCAAAATGTAACATGAAACATACAGTTTTTAATAATTTATTGATATTGTGTGCAATTTTATTTTTGTGCTTTTGTACACCTACATCGATTAAAAATAAAAGTAAGCTTAATGAAACTTTTTTTAGCAATAGCGATATAATTGTGAGAGACTTACCTAAAGACAACAATGGAAAAATTATTATAGATAAGATAAAACATAAGAGCGAAGAAATGATAGGTCTTAATTCGATGGAAAACGGCTTCGATTCGATTAAAATGCGCTTCTGGTATTGGTATGGCTACAATGATACAATGCAAGTCATTGAAATTGAAAATGCTAACAAAAAATGGAGTGCATCTCAATACTCCATAAAGTACGGATATAATGACCGGTTGGATTCAATAATTTGTTATGGGAAAACCGTTTTACATCACAAACCTAAATCGGGTTGGGAAAACTTTATTCGGAAACTTTTTAGTGCCAATGTTCTGACACTTCCAAGTTGTGAATCTTACTATGCGCATGCAACCGATGCTTCGATGATAGACGTTGAAATTGCTACTAAGCATAAATACAAAAATTATTTATATTCAAACCCTTTACATCATGAAGATTTTTTTGGTGCAAAAAGTATGGTCGAAATAATGGATTTACTTGAAGAGGAATTTAATTTTAAAAGAATTGAGCGGTTTTAATTATTCAACTGCAATTACGCAGGAATGGTTTGGTTTTGATTTGCCACTTGTGCTTGATTATGCTTCCGAGGTTGATATCAAGATGAAGTTTAAAGTTTCTTTGAAATAATGAATTATAATCGGGCCATATTTATACCAGGGCGATTTTAGCGAGCTTGACGGTGACCTTGGTTGGAATGATTTTGAGTTAAGAAGCTATGACCCGCAGATAGGCAGGTTCCTTCAAAATGATCCCTACGATCAGTTTGCTAGCGGGTATGTTGGTATGGGTAATGACCCGGTGAATGGCGTTGATCCTGCTTCCGTGGTTGGTATCAATCCGAAACTGCATACTCTCCGAGGTCGGTGTCCCCACCAATGCTATTAAAATAAGGCTTTGCCTGGTACATATTTTGGCATGATTCATTTCAAAAGATTGAATATATCGAATTGGTATGTACCTGCCAATTAAATCTACCGATAAATATAGCTTTGAAATTGAATT
>JANOTW010000403.1:0-2306 GCA_031416575.1 Ferruginibacter sp. | reverse complement strand
AAATCAAATCCATAGCTTAGTTCAAAAACAAGGTAACGCCATTTATCGCCCCAGCCATTCATCGGAATTCCGGTTAATAATTTCGCCTTCGGGTATGCCTGTAAAAAATCCTTTTGCGTGCTTGCCAATGCGATAAGCGGGATCATTACGAGCAACATGATTATATAGGGCTTTATGTTATCCAGTGCCCTTGCACCGTAAAAGGGCTGGTTGTTGCTGTCTTTAATAAGCCAGATAATAAAAACAGGAATGAGTACTACAAAAACCCGAACAATCAGGTTAATGCTGTGCAGGTAAAAATCCTGGTCATCGCCTGTAAAATTTTCAATAACCCAGGCTTTATGAAAATCAAAGTTTACCCGGAAAGAAAAAAACGCGGGCGCCGTAAAAAGTATTACCCAAAACCAGGCATTTTTATAATACCTGCAATTTTTGAAGAACAGTAGTTGCAACAGGAACGCAGATGCAAATGGAATAAAGTATAATAAATAGTAACCGGCGAAACTGGAAAACCTTGTTTCGCCACCTGCAACGTATCTTTTTTCTAAACCATGCCAGTAATTAAAATAAATTAATATCGCCAACATTGCCAATACGAGGAGCAGGTAAAAAAAATGGAATTCTTTGGTATAAAATTCCTTTATGTATTTAAAAACCTGCTTCAATTAATAAATTTTTAGTGCATAAAGATATGTATGCCGGCATTTTTTTTGTTGTCCCTGCAGAAGTATTTCAAATAAGCATCCTTGCGTCGCACTCGTGTACCGCATACCATTGTGGATCTTTAATTGCGTTGTATGAAACAGTTCTAAAAGTATGCCCCATCATTTTTTACAGCCATGGCAAATAACCCCTGCCAACTACTTTTTATACTTTATATTAAATACTTAATGCCTTTTAATCCCCTTATACGGCAAATCATTGGGGAACCTTCTCAAGTATTCGTAGAAAAATATTAGTCTGCTTACCATGACAAACCAAAACATTTCAATAAAAGTTGGCAATTACAATTTACTTTTTTTGCCTTATGGAACATCCCGGTACGGGAGGGGGTTTGAAGCCTTTTATTTTTAGGGGCGGGGCAAGAGTTCTTGAAATTATTTGCTTTTAACCGCGTAGATAAAAGTTCCACATTGGTATGTGGTACAAGTGAGTGACACAACGATGATGCCATGAAAAACTTATGCTGGTCACCAAAAAACTTAAATAAAATTAACAATGGACCCCAATGCATGTTGCAGGGCAATTTATAACTCCTTAGGAGATGCATTCAATGTTTTCCAAAGCAGGTCTTTTAGTTCGGGCAAGCCCTGGCCGGTAATGGATGAAATAAATATATGGGGAATTTTTTGAGGTAATTCTTTTGAAATGGCCGCCCTTAATTCATCATCGAGCATATCGTTTTTGCTGATGGCGATCACGAAATCCTTTTGCAACATTTCGGCATTGTATTCTTTCAATTCATTCACTAATATTTCAAATTCTTTTTTATGGTCGGCGCAATCGGCGGGGATTAAAAATAATAAAATGGAATTTCGTTCAATATGCCTTAAAAAGCGATGGCCCAATCCTTTGCCTTCCGCCGCTCCTTCAATAATACCGGGTAGATCGGCAATACAAAAACTTTTGCCATCCCTGTAGTCAACCATGCCCAATTGCGGAACAAGAGTGGTGAATGCATAATCGGCGATTTTAGGTTTGGCTGCAGTAATTACAGATAACAATGTTGACTTACCGGCATTTGGAAACCCTACAAGGCCCACATCCGCCAATACTTTTAATTCCAGTAATTTCCAGCCTTCGGTGCCATCTTCACCTGGCTGTGCGTATTCGGGCGCCTGGTTGGTGGAGGTTTTAAAATTGCTGTTGCCCAGGCCGCCGCGGCCGCCCTTTACCAAAATAACCTCCTGCCCGTCTTCTAAAATTTCCGCCTCTTTTTGGCCGGTTGTTTCATCCCTGGCAATGGTACCCAGTGGCACTTCTATAATAATATCCTTGCCGAATTTGCCGGTACTGTTGTTTTTGCTTCCGCTTTCCCCATCTTCGGCCAATACGTTTTTGTAATAACGCAGGTGCAATAGTGTCCATAATTGCGAACTGCCCCTTAAAATGATATGTGCGCCACGCCCTCCATCGCCACCATCCGGCCCTGCCATGGCATTGTATTTAGTACGCATAAAATGCCTGCTTCCGGGGCCTCCATGGCCACTGCGGCAAAAAATCCTGATATAATCTATAAAGTTTGATTTTTCCATTGCAGGTGCGAAGGTCGGGTTTTTTAGCTTAGCGGATGGTAGTTTGTACTT
>JANOTW010000402.1:0-3777 GCA_031416575.1 Ferruginibacter sp. | reverse complement strand
ATTAGGTGATTGGCTGAAGCAAAGTTTTGAACCACAGTTATACCAAAGCATGTCTGCCAAAGGCTGGGAGATGGCGCCTTATGTAAATTTTGAAACCGCAAGCCCCGATAGTGGCATGGAAATGTTTTATGACCCGCCGAGGTATTCTTCCGGCTTTGCCGCCTTGTTTCAAACGATCGCTTTTGTTCCGGAAACGCACATGCTAAAGCCTTATGAAGATAGGGTACACGCTACCTATGCCCTGATGCAGGCGATGATAGAAAAAGCCAGCGCCAATGCGGTGGAATTAATTACACAACGGAACAAAGCTAAAGTTGCGGTTATGATGCAGGATACATTTCCGCTAAGCTGGCAACCTGATTCAACAAAAAATTCCATTGTTAAGTTTATGGGGTATCAACAGGCATATAAAACCAGCGATGCAACCGGATTAAAAAGAATGTATTACGATCACGATAAACCATTCGCAAAAGATGTAAGGTTCTTTGATGTGTTTACGCCGGCCAGTTTAATAAAAAAACCCACCGCCTATATTATTCCCCACGGATGGAATGCAGTAATTGATCTGCTAAAACTAAACGGGGCCATACTTCAACCTTTCCTTCGGGATACTTTATTGGAAGTAGAAGCCTATCATATCTACGATTATAAATCCTATCCCCGGCCCTATGAAAAGCATCATAAAAACCACGATGTAAAAGTTTCCGTCAAAAAAAAGCTAATAAAATTTCTTAAGGGCGATCTGTATATCCCGATGAACCAAAGGGCCAACCGTTACATAATGGAAATGCTGGAACCTACAGGGGATGACAGCTTTTTTGCCTGGAATTTTTTTGACGCCATCCTTCAGCAAAAAGAAGGCTATAGTGATTATCGCTGGGATGATATCGCCGCACAGGTTTTAAAAAATAACCCCGCCCTGCAAAAAAAGCTACAGGATAAAAAACGGGAAGATGCCCAATTTGCTTCCAATGCTTCCGCCCAACTGGATTTTATTTATAAAAATTCCCCTTATCATGAGCCGGCACATTTGCGTTATCCTGTATTTCGTTTTGTACAATAGTATATATTTGTTCACCTAAAATAACAGGCATGAGTAAGGATGTTTATGCGTTCCCAAGCAGGTATCGCAGGATGGAGAATTTGCATATTGTATTCTGGTTATTTAAGGATATAAGCTGGTGCATGATCTGGAAACCGTTGGGTATTGCAATGATTATACCTACATTGGCCATCGCCTTTATTATAGCTGCAAGAACAAGGCAATACATTGGGGAATGGTGCCATAACCTCGCCGTAGTTTTTTGGATAACCGCCAACTCTTACTGGATGGTCAGCGAGTTTTTGCATTTTGATACCAACGTATTGATTGGCGATTATACTTTTAAACATTTAGCAATCATCCCCTTTGTTATGGGTATCCTTGTACTTGGATATTACTACCTGTGGTGGAAGCCTGTAAATAAATCAGATGAAGGGGTGTAAAGTTAAAGGTGTGGGGTATTAAGGTGTAAGGATTTTAAGTTCAATGGAAATTTGTGTGCCATTTTCAGCATTTGAATTCAAGGAAAAAATAGCGCCAATTAAGGCAGCCCTGTTTTGCATATTTTTTAATCCAATCCCTGTTTCAGCCGGTTTCATTGTTGCCGGGTTGAAGCCAATTCCATTATCATTAACTGACAAACGAAAAGCTGTAGGACTGTACTGCAAATGCACTTCTATGTTTTTTGCTTTGGAATGTTTTATGGCATTGTGCAATGCTTCCTGCACCATTCGGAAGAGTACCATTTCTTTTTGTGGCCCCAGTCTATATTGGCTGCCGTCAATGTGCAAGCTGGTGTTAAACTGCCCTGTATTTTTAATAATTTTCAATTCGGCGGTAATAGACTCCTGAAGGCCCAGCTCTGCGATTTTATCACCATGCATGCTGCGGCTAAGGTCCCTTAAATCACGGAGCGCTTTGCTTATTAATTGTTTGGTATCCTCTAATTTGGTTTGCGTGGCTTCATCCGGGTTAAAGGCGAAAGTATTGATGTTGAGTTTGGCCAGGCTAAGCACCTGGCCAATGTTGTCATGAATTTCCTGGGAGATATTTTTCATGGTTTGTTCCTGGATCTCTATTTGGGTTTGGAGGATGGCCTGATCAAATTGAGATTGCATGAAATGTTTTTCCCTTTTATTCGCCTGTTGTTTCTTTTTGTAAATAAGGGTAAAAATTATTCCAAAAGAAGCTAAAATCAAAAGAACTATGGTGCCGGCGAAAACAGCAATTACGATATCCGATTGTGTAAAACCCATGTACGATTTTTAATGACAAACTTAATGACGATTTTTGTGGCGATAATTCATTAAAATCCCAATGCTGAAAAAGATATATAGCAGGATATTGAAAATATGATGAATAACTTTGATTAATTCCGCAGGCCCTTTTGAATCAGATTTAATAAAATGCCACAGGCCATAAACAGCAATAGTGCAGGTAGCATAAGCTGTAATTGCTGAAAGAAACCAAAAAAAAGGATGATATATTTCAATTACTGCATCATCATTTTTAAAGTATTCCATCAGGCATAAGCAAACCCAGCAAATCTGAATGGTATTATTTATAATTACCCAGTCTTTTAAAAATTCTTTACTCAAGCCTTGTTTATAAACAAATACAATTGAAATTATCGAAAAGAATATCAGGGAAGCATATAAAAATTTCCTGTTGAATGCGGAGCTGGTTTTACCTAAAAACATAAAAAAATATAAAATAAATTCCGCAGGCGTATAAAGATTATAAAGGACTGTGAGGGTATATGAATTGTTAATAAATGGCTTCATTACCTGAATTGTTCCAATAAATACAACAAAAAAAATTATCCTGCTTTCCCTATTGAGCTTTCCATATCCTACTAATCCTAAAAACAATGGCAATAAAATTATCCAGATGGAAATGTTTCCAAGTATTGAGACCCACTGCATTTTTTGTTAGGCTTTTAAATTAAGTTGAACAGGTTCACATCAATCAGTTTCCGGAAATTCAGTCAGTTCCTCCGTAGGCGGCTGTTCTACTGCCGCATAAGTAATATCGAGGGCCTTGTAGCAGTTGCCATATTCATCTTTATTAACACCAGCTACAACAATGGTAGGTTTTCCCATATCATCCCCCTCATATTTGGCAGATAAAATTACCATAAGGAAATTGGCGTTTTTCTGAGGGTTTCCATTTTCGTCCTTGTCTTTAAAAAAACTTTCAATTAAATCCTTACTGAAAATAAATGCATTTACATCAGAGGAATAAAAGGTATTAATGTCCTTTTCCGCCTCTGGTGAAAGCGCTGAGCTTTGCTCAACCGTACCAATTTTTTTTTGTAGATTCTCCCTGATTTCAATATATTTCTTTAAATATAAGTCTGCTTGTGCTGCGGTAATTGGCAAACCGGCCGAAGGATTTGTTGTCATAAAATTGATTTATTCGTTAATAATTTAATTACAATGCTAAAGTCTGCAATCCTTGTTACAAATGCAATAGTTCTTTCACCTTTTCTTTTGGATGTTTTCCCCTATTTATTTACAGGTAAAATCCTTTTGTTATTATAACGCTATTTTGGAAAATTTTGCTTATCAGGGTAGCCCACCTTTAAAAGGTTGGCTACCTTGCTACCCTAACATTTCCCGCTGTATATTTGCAACCGCATTAATAAAAGCTTAATAGTAGTACTTCCCTTGAACGGAGCGTCGCAACGATGCTCAATCAGGGCTCATCTGCTGGTAACAAAAAAACTTTAAACA
>JANOTW010000401.1:0-7155 GCA_031416575.1 Ferruginibacter sp. | reverse complement strand
AGTGAAAACATGATATATAAGTCGGGTGACATAGGCCGTTGGTTACCCGATGGAAATATTGAGTACCTGGGCAGAAAAGATGAACAGGTAAAGGTCCGTGGCTACCGTATAGAGTTGGGCGAAATAGAAAATGTACTACAGGAATGCCGGGTAGTAAAGCATGGGGCTGTATTGGCCAGGGTGGATAATGAAGGCACTAAACGACTGGTGGGTTATGTAGTACCCAATGATGAATATGATAAAGAGGCCATTCTTTCTTTCCTTAGAAATAAGCTTCCTGAATATATGGTACCTGCAATATGGATTGAACTTGAAACTTTGCCATTAACACCAAATGGAAAGATCAATAAGAAGGCGTTACCTGATCCGGACACAAGCGGACTGGTAAATGATTATGTGGAGCCACGCAATAAGCCCGAGGCTAAATTAGCAGCCATCTGGCAGGATATATTACAAGTGGAACGGATAGGCATACACGATAACTTCTTTGACCTGGGCGGCCACTCCCTGCTGGCAATGCGGGCGGTATCATCCATTAGAAAGGAACTGGAAGTGGAGATTGCGATAAAAAGCATTTTCAACCATCCCACCATTGCGAAGCTGGCTGCACATCTTAAAAACCAGGGCAAGGGATTGGTATTTACGCCCATTGAAGTGCAATCAAGGCCGGAGCGAATACCCTTATCCTTCAGCCAGGAGCGTTTATGGTTTATAGATCGCCTCGAAGGAAGCCTGCAATATCATGTTCCTGCAGTGATGCGTCTGAATGGTGATCTGAACAGGGATGCCTTGGAACATGCATTAAGATCAATCGTTAACCGGCACGAAGTACTCAGGACAATTTTCCTTGGTCAGGATGGAAATGCTTATCAATTTGTAAAAGATAAAGCTGATTGGGAATTGCCGGTAACTGATGGATCAATATATAAAAATAACCTGCCGGGCTTACAACAGTTGATACAGCAATTGATCAGTGCGCCTTTTAATCTTTCAAAAGACAATATGCTGCGTGCTGTCCTGGTAATGCTCAATGAACAGGAACATGTACTGGTAGTAACCCTGCATCATATCGCTTCCGATGGATGGTCACGATCTATCCTGGTTAAGGAAGTGGCGGAATTATATACCGCTTATCATGAGGATAGGGTGGCTGTATTAATGCCACTTCCAATACAATACGCCGACTTTGCCATCTGGCAGCGAAATTATTTACAGGGTGAACTGTTAGCTAAAAAGCTGGGATACTGGCAGGAAAAACTACAGGGGGTAGAACCTCTCCAAATGCCCATTGATTTTCCACGTCCTGCCATTCAAACTACAAGGGGCGCCAGCGCAGGCTTTGCTTTTGATAAAGATTTATCTTCTGCCTTACAACAGCTAAGCCAGCAGCAGGGCACCACCTTATTCATGACTTTGGTTGCTGCATTGAAAGTATTATTGTACCGCTACAGCAACCAAAATGATATTTGTATAGGCACCGGTATAGCTGGCCGCCAGCAACAGGAGGTTGAAGGCCTGATCGGGTTTTTTATAAATACGCTTGCTTTGAGAACTGAATTAAATACGGATAATAGCTTTACTGCCTTGTTGCAACAAGTAAGAAAAACAACACTTGAAGCCTATGAGCACCAGGAAGTGCCCTTTGAGAAAGTAGTAGATGCTGTTATAAAGAAAAGGGACAGGAGCAGGAACCCGATCTTTCAGGTAATGTTCGTATTACAAAATACACCGGAAGTGCCCAACCTGGAGCTTGGAAAATTGCAGTTGGCCAGGGAAGGTTACGCACATACTACAGCACAGTTTGACCTCTCCTTTAGCATAACAGAAACAACCCTTGGTTTAATAGGATCATTAGAATATAATGCTGATCTTTTTACCGGGCAAACAATTTCCAGGATAATCGGCCATTTTAAAGAATTGCTTGGTTCGGTTGTAAAAGAACCGGGGCAAAAGATAAGCGTCCTTCCTATGTTGACGATAAACGAGGAGCAGCAATTGCTGGTGGGGTTCAATAATACCAAGGTAGATTATCCAAAGGATAAAACATTGGTAGATATGTTTGAAGAGCAGGTGGCAAAAACACCCGATAGCATCGCAGTGGTATTTGAACAGCAGCAGTTTACTTTTAGGGAGCTCAATGAGCGTAGTAACCAGTTGGGGCATTACCTGCGGGGCAAAGGCATTAAAGAAGAAACATTGGTGCCCGTTTGTTTGGATCGTTCATTGGAGATGATCGTAGGTTTACTGGGTATTTTAAAAGCAGGCGGGGCCTATGTTCCGATTGATCCGGAATACCCGGAAGACCGTATCCGTTATATGCTGGAAGATACCCATGCCGTGATAGCGCTCAGCAACAAAAACTTCATTTCAAAACTGGCATTGATAAATGGTCTTGACCATATAGCAATTGATTCGGAATGGCCGCTTATCAATCAACAGCCTTTGGGAAATCTTCAAACCGGTCTTGCATCAAGTAATTTGGCTTATGTGATATATACTTCCGGTTCTACGGGTAAACCCAAGGGGGTAATGAATGAACATGGTGGCGTAGTGAACCGCTTATGCTGGGCACAGGACTACTTCGGGTTAACCAGCCAGGATGCTATTTTACAAAAGACCACTTTTAGTTTTGATGTTTCTGTTTGGGAACTTTTATGGCCATTGTTGGTAGGATCGAAACTTGTTTTTGCAAAACCTGGCGGGCATAAAGATCCGGAATACCTGCGGTCGGTGATAGACAGCGAAAAGATCACCATGGTACATTTTGTGCCATCGATGCTGGGTGTATTCTTATCCGATATACAGGCAGGTGATTGCAAAGGGCTTAAGAAAGTAATATGTAGCGGTGAAGCCTTAAAGAAATCACAAATAGAATTATTTGTTGAAAAACTGGGCGGTGCGGAATTGCATAATTTATATGGCCCAACGGAAGCTGCGATAGATGTTACCTGTTGGAGCCTGGATGGCGTGGGTGAAGGCCTGCATGTGGTGCCAATTGGAAAACCGGTTGCCAACACATCAATTTATATTTTAAATAATCAGGGAGGGTTGGTACCCTTAGGAGGAATTGGTGAAATAAATATTGCGGGCATACAGGTTGCCAGAGGTTATTTTAACCGTGCGGGATTAACAGCCGAAAAATTTGTGGGAGATCCCTTTAGTAAGGTGGAAGGCGCAAGAATGTACCGCACCGGTGACCTTGGGCGCTGGTTAACCGATGGTAATATAGAATATCTTGGCAGGATAGATGAGCAGGTGAAGATACGTGGCTTCAGGATCGAACTTGGAGAGATAGAAGCATGCATGTCCGCTGCTGAAGGTGTAAAAAATACAAAAGTTGTAGTAATAGAAAACGAAGCCGGTTTTGGTAAAAAATTATGTGCCTATTTGGAAATTGACACGCATAAATTATCAATGGAAAACAGCCCGGCGATCATTAAACAGTTCAGGGCCAGCCTTGAAAAACAGTTGCCGGATTACATGGTCCCATCTGATATTATTTTGCTGGAAGCATTTCCTTTAACCCCCAATGGAAAGCTCGATAAAAAAGCGCTACCCGTTCCCGAAAGCACCGTTCAATACGAGGCGCCACAAACCCCAATGGAAATAGCGCTGGTTAGCATCTGGGAAAAATTATTGGGTAAGGAAAAGATAAGCATCCACGATAATTTTTTTGAACTGGGGGGGCACTCATTGCTGGCTATGCGGCTCGTGTCAGCCATCCGTAAAGAACTGGAAGTGGGGATGGAGATAAAAAGCCTGTTCACTCATTCCACCATTGCAGCGCTGGCTTCACATCTTGAAAGCCATGGCGATCGTTTGTTACTGCCTTCCATTGAAGCGCAATCAAGGCCGGAACATATTCCCTTATCCTTCAGCCAGGAGCGGCTGTGGTTTATAGATCAGTTGGAGGGAAGTGTTCCGTATAATTTACCCACAGTATTAAGGTTGAAGGGAAGGTTGAATCAGGAGGCGCTGAATCATGCTTTGCAAATTATTATCAACCGTCATGAAGTACTCCGAACTGTGTTTCACGAAGCCGGAGGGAAACCTTTTCAAACTATTATAGCCAAGGATGGTTGGGAGTTGTCTTATGTGGATGGTTCGGGATTTAAAGAAGATCAGGTGGGATTGCAAAGCTTCATAGAAACGTTGATCTCAACCCCATTTGATTTGTCAAAAGATTATATGCTGCGTGCTGATTTAATCTCCATTCAAAAGGAGGAATATATACTTGTTGTAACCATGCACCACATTGCAGCTGATGCCTGGTCGTTGCCAATAATCGTAAAGGAAGTGGTGGAATCATACAGTGCATACGTGGAAGGGCGGCAAACTGTATTGGTTCCACTGCCGTTACAATATGCAGACTACGCCATTTGGCAAAGGAAATACCTGGGAGGGGAAGTATTGGAAAACAAAGTAAATTATTGGAAAAATAAACTGGATGGGGTACCGGCGCTTTACTTACCAACTGATTTTAACAGGCCTGCTATCAGGGGTGTAAGTGGGGCGTCAATAAATTTAATGATTGATAAAGAATTGTCAGATCAGCTAAATCACCTAAGCCAGCAACAGGGCGCCACTTTATTTATGACGCTGCTTGCTACCTTTAAAGTATTGCTTAACCGCTATAGTGGGGAGCAGGATATTTGTGTAGGCACTTCTATTGCCAACCGTCCGCAACAGGAACTGGAAGAATTAATAGGGTTCTTTGTAAATACATTGGCATTAAGGACCCGGGTGTTAGAAACGGATACTTTTGCAGGGCTTCTGCAGCAGGTGAAAGCAACAACCCTGAATGCCTATGGGCACCAGGATGTTCCTTTTGAAAGAGTGGTGGAAGAAGTGGTAACGGAAAGAGATCCGGGCAGGTCACCATTATTTCAGGTAATGCTGGTATTGCTCAATACACCCCAGGCTTCAAGGCTGATTCTTGGTGAGGTGGAGTTGTCGAATGAAGCTTTTGAAATTAAAATATCCAAGTTTGATATTACTTTTCATGTGTCACAATCCATTCATGGCTTACATGTTTTAATTGTTTACAATACCGGACTGTTCAGAGAGGATACCATCTTTCGAATGGCAGGTCATTTTAAACAACTTTTATATTCAGTGGTAAAAGAACCTCACCAAAGTATAGATCTATTACAAATGCTTACTGAGGCTGAAGAACAACAGTTATTGCTTGAATTTAATTAAAGGTTACATTGGTCACGGTTTTGTTGTCCGAACGAAGAAGCAGCCATGGGCATCATCGTTGCGTCGCCCTCTTGTACTGAATACCATTGGGTATCTTTAATTGCGTTATAAATTAAAATACCGATTGAATTTTATGATTATCGGATAAATTAAATTCACTGTTTTACCCCTTGTACATTATACAAAAATTATGGATAAAAATTTTATAGATTTATTTGAGGGGCAGGTGCTAAAAACGCCCGGTAATATTGCCGTAGTTTTTGAGCGGGGGCAACTTTCTTATCTGGAGTTGAATGAACGTTCCGATATGTTGGCTAATTATCTCCGAAGCAAAGGCGTAAAGGAAGAGGACCTGGTCCCACTTTTTATAGAACGCGGAATAAATATGTTGGTAGCTATGCTGGGTATCATGAAAGCGGGCGGGGCTTATGTGCCCATTGATACGGATTTTCCATTAGAGAGGATAAATTATATGTTGCAGGATACCCATGCGGCAATAGTGGTAAGCAGTCAGCAAAGCAGGTCAAAACTTCCCGGCGCAGCCGGAATTGAAATTATAGAGATGGAGGCAGTACCGGTTCAGCCGAAGGATAATTTAAAAACAAAAGTTCATGCGGCCTATCTTGCCTATGTGATCTATACATCAGGCTCTACTGGTAAGCCCAAGGGTGTAATGGTAGAACACAGGAACCTGGTAGATTATATAACCGGATTAATAGATAAAACGCAGATCAATGAATGCCGCTCATTTGCCCTGGTATCAACAATAGCAACCGACCTTGGTAATACGGTTATATATGCATCACTGGTTTCAGGTGGCGCATTGCATGTATTTTCCAAAGAATCGGTAAGTAATATCGAATACCTGCACCGTTATTTCGGCGAACATAAAATAGAATGTTTAAAAATAGTCCCATCACACTGGAAGGCGCTGAGTACGGAAGAAGGTTTATTGCTGCCCGCTAAACTGCTGATATTTGGCGGCGAAGCATTACCAGAAAAGATAGTGGAAAATATCAGGTCATCCGGCGCCCTGTGCCGCATCGTTAATCATTACGGCCCTACAGAAACAACTATCGGCAAGCTGCTTCATATTGTAGAACAGGGAGTAAAATATGAATATACTGTGCCGATAGGTAAACCATTTTCCAATACAAAAGTGCTGGTGTTAACCAAAAATTTAAAGTTATGCCCCATTGGCATACCCGGCCAGTTATACATTACCGGCGATGGACTGGCCAGGGGTTATTTGAATAATCCCGGCTTAACGAACGAGAAGTTTATCAATAACCCCTTTTCCAAAAAGGATCATTCAAAAATGTACAGCACCGGCGACCTGGTAAAATACCTTCCCGATGGGAATATTTCATTTATCGGGCGTGTAGATGACCAGGTAAAGATCCGCGGGTACCGGATAGAGTTAGGTGAGATAGAAAGTGAGCTGCAGCAAAGCGGACTGGTAAGCCAGGCGGTGGTATTGGCAAGAGAAGATAAACAGGGCAATAAACGCCTGGTAGCCTATATCGTACCGCAGGAAGCATTTGACAGGGAAGCCATCCTGACTTATTTGAAGCAAAAATTACCCGAATACATGATACCGGCGGTGATGATGGAACTGCAAAGTTTACCCTTGACAGCCAATGGCAAAGTGGACCGCAAATCATTACCCGATCCTGATGCGGAAGAATTATTAAGCGGTCAATACGTAGCTCCCCGCAATGAAGCGGAAGCAAAGCTGGCGGCTATCTGGCAGGATGTATTGGAGGTGGATCAGGTAGGGATGCATGATGATTTCTTTGAACAGGGCGGTCATTCACTTTTAGCGGTCCGGTTGATATCAGCCATCCGCAAAGCCTTTGTGGCAGAGATGCCCATCGGCGATGTATTTGATTACCCCACGGTAGCCCTGCTGTCGGCGCAACTTGCAAAACAATATGGCACGGCGGTACTGCC
>JANOTW010000400.1:0-4995 GCA_031416575.1 Ferruginibacter sp. | reverse complement strand
GTTAAAGCCGGGGAGTTGGTAAAAGCAGGCGCCATTGGCAAAGTGATACAAACCATCGGAATGGGGCCACACCGGATGAACCCGAAATCAAGGCCGGATTGGTTCTTCGACAAAAAACGCTACGGTGGCATTATCACCGATATTGGATCGCATCAATTTGACCAGTACCTTTTTTTCACCGGCACCACCAAAGCTGAGGTGGTGGCCTCACAGGCAGGCAATACCCATTTTCCACAGTATCCAAAATTTGAAGATTTTGGCGATGTAATGTTGAGTGGGAATGGCGGAATGGGATACATCCGGGTGGATTGGTTTACCCCCGATGGATTATCATCCTGGGGCGATGGACGGTTAACCATTTTAGGCACGGATGGCTACATTGAAATCCGCAAGAATATTGATATCGCTTCCGTGCATACCGGGGGTAACCATCTTTACCTGGTTGATAAAAAAGAGGCACGTTATATTGATTGCAATAAAGAACCCCTGCCATTCGGTCAACAGTTTGTTGACGATGTGGTGAACCGTACCGAAACCGCCATGCCGCAGGCACATTGTTTTCTTGCCACTGAGCTGGCATTAAAAGCCCAGAAGAATGCGAAGGTTATCACCCTCCAAAAATAATGACGGTTGCCGCGAATAATAATGAATTCACATTGGGGGATATAAAAACTTTTAGAAAATTAACCCGTTCACTTCCCATACAAGAATATTTCAGAACAATTAAATGTAATCACAAAACTCCTTACCTTTCGCAGTTTAAAGAGCATGCTTATTTATCATTTTTGTCCGGGCATCAGGGCCCTGAATAATCCACCGCGGCGTATGTACCGCCCTTCTATACACACATGATTTATTTTTTGTCCGGGCTGAAGTATTTCATGGCATTCCCGAAAAAATCGGGATTTCGCAATACAGTTTTTTGTCCAAACTATATTTCATTTCTCAACATCGTTGCATCGCCCTCTTGTACCGCATACCATTGGGGAACTTTAATTGCGTTATGCACGCCAAACACAGCGCTTAAAAAAATCATCCGCCGGCCATTGTATATTATTAGTATTTGCAAAAGCAAGAAGGTTGTCAGGCATTCAGAAGCATGTTACTTTTCAAAGTTTGCGCCACAGTTTTGCCACGCATTTGCTGGAAAGGGGAACAGATGTAAAATATATACAGGAGTTGCTGGGGCATTTTGACATAAGGACTACCTTCAGGTATTTACACGTGGCAAGAAAGGATTTAGTGAACATTAAAAGACCCTTTGATGACATATGGAAAAGCGGGGGAATAGAGTGGTAAAAAAAAATAGTCGCCACTGACTATTTAAAAAAAGCGGGTATTTAAGGAAATAGGCGCAACCGAACATTTAAAAAGAGCGTGTATAATAGACTTAATTTCAACAACAGGAAATTTTGTGGTTGCAGATAATAGCGTATATTGCTGCGTTGTGCATCATGCTATTTGCGACACTACTTGCTTGAGTATGATTTAATAAAACTAATTTGACATCAAAATAGGGAAAGCCGAAACCCAATCATAGTAGGCAATAACAATTAAATCATTATGAAATCAGTATTAATTACAGGAACAAGCAAAGGCATTGGTTTTGAAACTGCACTATCATTTGCCCGTGCTGGCTATAAAGTTTTTGCAACCATGAGAAACATTGAAGCTGCAGCATCTTTACAGCAACATATAGCCGACGAATCTTTGCCAATTAGTATTTACAAAATGGATGTGGATTCTGATGAATCAGTTAAGCATTGCATTGAAACTATTATTAAAGAGCATGGAAAAATAGATGTTTTGGTAAACAATGCTGGCATTGAGCGACATGGTTCAGTTGAAGAATTGTCAATGGCTGATTTTAAAGCAATAATGGAGACTAATTATTTTGGTGTCATCAGATGCATTCAGGCTGTGCTGCCTCAAATGAGGGAAAATAAAAATGGCTGCATTATTAACGTTGGTTCGGTTTCAGGAAAAATTGCTTGTACACCTTTAAGTGCTTATAGTGCTAGCAAGTTTGCTCTGGAAGCACTTACGGAATCTTTAGCACAAGAAGTTAAACCATTTAATATTAAAGTTGCTTTAGTAGAACCAGGCATTATTGATACAAAAATGGCTCAAGATATTAGTGTGGATAGTAATTCCATTTATCCACAGGTGCTTCGTTTTGGAGCTATGTTTTCCGAATCACTCAAACAACCAACGCCACCATCGTTTGTAGCTAATACAATGCTTGAAATAGCTGATGGTGATAGTTGGCAATTAAAATATCCTGTAGGACCTTCGGCACTGCCATTTTTGGGATGGCGTGCATCTATGACTGATGAACAATGGGTAGATTGGAATGCACAAACTGATGAAGAATGGTACAACGCTGTTGAAACTACTTTTGGCTTGAATGTAAGGCGGGGAAAATAGTTTGACGGACTGTTTTAAAGAAGCACGAACGCACAACAGGCGGTTTGGCAATATGGCGGGGCGACGAATATATTCTCAGCTTTTTGTTCGCTATTGAGCTTCAGTTCCAGCCGACGAATAATGCCGAGCAATTGAATAAACAATGAACTTTTATTTATAAATTTAGCAGCGGTTACGGGCTGACGATTTCCAAATACCGCCACATCGCCAAGCCGTGTCCGTTGTGCGTCACCCTATCAGCCACACTCTATGACTTGAAGGGTTGACAAAAAAGGCTTAAAACTTCACTTGCGACAGTTGACAATTTGAGAGCAACTTATGGCCAATCCCAAGCATTAAAAACTTAACTTTGACCAAATAACAGGGATAAATTAAATAATGGCATCATTCAAAACAGACGAGAGCTTTTTAGAGAAAATTTCAATAGGAGCAATTGGGACACAGCAAGTATTTTCAGTCCTAAGACAACTTGGACACCAGCCAATTGAACTTGAAAGAGGTTCAATGAACTACAAAATTTGGAAGAAGATTAAAATAAAAAGAATCCGTGTTCCAGATATACTTTGTGTTGACAACGGAATCCGAATTGAATCAAGAGCCAAAACAAATCTTGAAATTTCAATGTCTCATTCAACTTCTGACCCCGAAAGAGGTTGGGATTTTGGAATGAAAGACAACGACTATGTTGCTTTAGTCGTTTGTGAAAAGTTTGGCGACAAACCAATTGACTGGAAGGCTGACCATCTTGTTCAGTTTATTTCAATAAAAGAATTACGAGAAGCTGAAAAAAAAGACCAAGTAATTTTTATTAAAGCCAAAGGAACACAAGAAGGTTTTGAAGCAAGAATAAATTGGCCAGCAGGGCTTGCTTCTTCGGAAGGAACCGTTACAGAAATTGGCAATACCATTAAATATAAAACTATCGGAGGCAGAACAAACTTTGGTCGCTTGACAAAAGGAGGAAAAACACTTTCCCCTTTGGTGAAAGTCGGAGACAAAGTTTTTCCCAATCAAATTTTAGCTTCTGTTATTAAAGCACAACAAACAATTCCGACAGCCAAGGTAAACGCTGATTTTTTTCTTACCAATCTTTCAAGTTTAACATTGAGCGACAGATACGCTGCAGCAAAAGCGTTGAGTTACTTTAATGAGAAAAAAGTTGTAAAAGCTTTGCAAGCAAAACTTGCAGACGATGCTGAGCATATTTACGTAAAATTAGAAGCAGCCGCAAGCCTATCACGATTTGGAATTGACGATGGCTACAACTTTATCAAAGTCTGCCTCAAAGACAACTATCTTCAAAATGTTCTTGAATCTGTAATAGTTCTTGCAGAAATAAAAACTGACACAGCTTGTAAAATGCTTTGCGACATTTTACTTGATGAAAATTTTGATGCAGAAATAAGAGCAGGTGCAGCTTGGGGACTTGGAGAACAGCAAAACAAATCTGCTCTGACAGCAGTAGTAAACAGTTTCAATTATGTTGATACAAATATCAAAATTGAAGCTGCAAGAGCATTAGCCAAACTCACAAAGAATTTCAGTAATGACATTCTCAAAACATTTGAGAACTCTACGCCGACTGAAAAGCCAGGAATTGCCTGGGCTTTAACAAAATCAACTTCAATTAATCTTGACCAACTTATTTCAAATCTCAAAGATTTGAATTCACGACATTGGGTTTCATTCATCATAGGTACACACGGAGAAGAAAGATATATTGCTGAAATAGAAAAATTGAAAAACAAAGATCCCGAAGTTTATTTCGCAGTTACTCTGCTTTGGAAAATAATGACAAGTTGGACTCACGACCTTAAAGAATATTAATATGTTTGGAACGAACTTCTTATACAAAACAAAAAAAGGAAAAGCTGTTGTTGGTGATTCATTAGAATTAATGAAATCAATGCCTGACAATTCAGTTAACCTTGTAATGACATCGCCACCTTTTGCTCTTTCGAGACCCAAGGAATATGGCAACAAAGACCAAGCAGACTATGTAGATTGGATTTTAGAATTTACCAAAGAGGTAAAAAGAATTATCACCGATGACGGAAGTTTTGTAATTGATTTGGGCGGTGCTTACGAAAAAGGTACGCCAATTCGTTCGTTATATAATTTTCGGCTACTAATTAGAATGTGCGATGAACAAGGCTGGAAATTGGCGGAAGAATTTTTTTGGTATAACCCTGCAAAATTACCTTCGCCTATTGAGTGGGTTAACAAAAGGAAAATAAGAGCAAAGGATTCCGTTAATACAGTTTGGTGGCTTTCAAAATCAGACTTTCCAAAAGCAGACGTAAAAAAAGTTTTAACGGAGTATTCCGACAGAATGAAAAAATTAATTGAAGACAGTGCAAAATATTATACACCAAAGAAACGACCATCTGGACACGATATTAGTGACAGTTTTGGAAATGACAATGGCGGTGCAATTCCTTCAAATCTTTTACAAATTCCCAATACAGAGAGTAACTCAAAATATTTAAAATACTGTAAAGACTTAGGTATTAAAGGACACCCAGCAAGGTTTCCATCAAAATTACCAGAGTTCTTTATTAAGTTCCT